>CAYINH010000321.1:0-3426 GCA_964364615.1 uncultured Gemmatimonadaceae bacterium | reverse complement strand
GACTGTTCGATCGAGAACCGGGTGATGCCGTAGAAGCTGATCTCCTGACCCACCAGGGTGATGTCGGTGCCGTGGAGGGTCGTGACCACCTTGAGCTGGCGGGTTTCCTTCAGCATCTCGCGGGCGAGATAGGCCGTGGTGGCATGGGGAATCGCGTAATGGACGTGGAGGATGTCGAGTCCCTGCTCCTTGGCGACCTCATACTGCTTGGACGCCAGCGCCAGGGTGTAGGGGTAGTGATCAAACAGCGGGTAGTGACCGAAGCTGGTCTCCACCTCGTGGAAGTACACCCGTTCCGCATACCCGCGGAGCCGGAACGGATAGGCGTAGGTGATGAAGTGCACCTCATGCCCCCGGCCGGCAAGGGCCAGGCCGAGCTCGGTGGCCACGGCGCCTGAGCCACCGTAGGTCGGGTAGCAGGTGATCCCGATCTTCATCACGTTAGTGCGCTCCCAGAGACAGGGCGTCGGCCAGGTCCGGTGGCCTCCGCGGTTCGCCAGGCCGTGAGGATGGCCTGGGCAAGTTCATCGGGGGGCCGAGTCGCATCGAGGAGCAGCACCGGGCCGTTGAGCTGGTGGCGGAACCAGGTCTCCTGCCGCTTGGCGTATCGCCTGGTGCTGATGGTGATCGCCTCGGCCACCGTATCCCGCTCCCGCCGCCCATGAAGGTATTCCACCGCCTCCCGAATCCCGACCCCATCGAGTCCGGGCGCCCCGGCCGGATGTCCCTCGGTCAGCACCGAGGCCACCTCCTCGACCAGGCCGCGGCGAATCATCTCTTCGGCCCGGACCCGGATCCGCCGGTGCAACACGGGACGGGGCACACTCAGCAACACGTACCATGGCTCGATGGTTCCCGCGGTCCGCGCGGCCCGCTGCCAGTAGCTCAGGGGCGCTCCCGTGAGGAACGCCACCTCGATCGCCCGGGTGGCGCGCTGCCGGCCTCCCCCCTTGAACCCGGGATCGAGCCGGGCCGCCCAGCGGACCAGATCTCCCGGCGGCAGACTCGCGAGCCAACCATCGAGTCGCTTCCGCTGGGTGGGATCCAGGGGCGGTTCCCGGAACAGACCGTCCGCCAGCGCCCGGATGTAGAGGCCGGTGCCCCCAACGATGACCGGCTGGACGCCGCGGGCACGGATCTCCTCCACCCATCCGGTGGCGTCAGCGGCGAATCGTCCCGCGCCATATCGGTGCCCGGGATCGATCAGGTTGAGGCCGTGGTGCGGGACCCGGCGCTGCTCCCGCCGGGTGGGCGTGGCGGTCCCGATGTCCAGCCGCCGGTACACCTGCCGGGAATCGGCGGAGACCACCTCCATCGGAAGATGATCGGCCAGGGCCAGCGCCACGGCGGTCTTCCCGACGGCGGTGGGCCCAACGATGATCAGGGTCCTATCGCCGGCCAAACCGTCGCTCCAGTTCTTCCCGGGGAAGCTGGACGATAGTGGCCCGGCCGTGGACGTCGTGCGGCGGAAGCGCCGTCTGGAAGAGTCGCTCCAGCAACCTCCGCATCTCATCTTCCTGGAGCGGCGTGCCGCCCTTGACCGCCGCCCGACAGGCGTAGGTCGCGGCAAACCGTTCCAGTCGATTGGCCCATCCGGCGAACCGGCCGCCGGCCAGATCGGACACCATGTCCCGGAAACAGGCCCCGGCATCGAACCGGGGATGCGGGGCCGGGACGGCGTGGATCACCACGGTCCGGCCCCCGAACGGAGCCACCTCGAACCCGATCCGTTCCAGGACTTCTCGATGCGTTTCGATCACCTCCAGCTCCTCATCGGTCAGCTCGAAGGTCAGCGGCAGCAACAGGCGCTGGGATGAGGCCTCGACCCCGTTGAGCTGGGCCATGATCGTCTCATACAGGACCCGCTCATGGGCCGCGTGCTGATCCACCATCACCAGGCCCTCGGGGGCCTCGAAGACGAGATAGGTGTCGAACAGCTGCCAGACGGGGGCGGCAAACGGCGTCGGGCCGGCTTCCACCAGGGATTCGACCGGACCGATCTCGCCGAAGAGATCGGCCGCCAGGTGAGGTGGTGAGCCGGGCCGATCCTCCACCCCGATGGTGCCACCGGTCGGCATCGGGCGCCATGACCCGAGCGGCGCGGCGGCAATCAACTCGCCGAGCGTTGCCCGGACGGCCTCCTCGATGGTTCGCTCCAGCCCGATCCGATCCCGGAACCGGACTTCCAGCTTGGCGGGGTGCACGTTGACGTCCACCTCGGAAGGCGCCACCTGGATGTCGAGAAAGGCGCTGGGTCGATCGCCCGGATGGATCGCCGATCGGTAGCCCGCCTCGATGGCCCGGCCCAGAAACCCGTCCCGGAACGGGCGACCGTTGACGAGCAGCTGGACTCGCCGCCCGGTCGGCCGCGCGTCGCCGGGGCGCTGGATGAACCCTTCAATGGCAAACGCCCCGGCCGCGTGCGCCACGGGAAGCATGGTGCCGGTCAGGTCCCGTCCCCAGACGGCGGCCAGCCGTTCCGCGCGGCTGTGGCCCGGAGGGACGTCGAGCCGGAGTTGCTGATCCGCCAGGAATTCGAACCCGACTTCGGGATGGGCGAGGGCCAGGGTTCCGATGATATCCCAGACGGCGCGGGTCTCGCTCCCGACGGAGCGGAGAAATTTCCGGCGGGCGGGTGTGTTGAAGAAGAGCCCTCGGACCGTGATCGTGGTCCCCGGCTGTCGCACGGCATCGGTGACCTGCTCGACCCGACCGCCGATCACCGTCACCGAGGTCCCGACCTCGCCGTCCGAGGTGACCATCAGGAAGCGGGACACCGACGCAATCGCCGGAAGCGCCTCACCCCGAAATCCGAAGGTGCGCACCCCGATCAGGTCAGCCGCCACGGCGATCTTGCTGGTGGCGTGGCGCTCGAGGGCCAGCACGGCGTCCTCTCGCCCCATCCCGCTGCCGTCGTCGCTCACTTCGATCAGAGTCTTCCCGCCCTGTTCAACCGCCACCCGGACCCGGGTCGCGCCGGCATCGATCGCGTTCTCCACCAGCTCCTTGACCACCGACCCCGGTCGCTCGACCACCTCACCGGCGGCGATCTGATCAGCAACCGCATCGGCCAGGAGCCGGATGCGGGGGCCTGCGGGAGCAGTCATGCGCCGGAATCTAACCGGGTGGTTTCCGCCAGCGTCTGGGCAGGGGTCCAGCCAACGAGGCCCGAAGGAAGCCGGATCATCCGCCACCCTGCGCGGGAGCCGATCACCCGGACCACCGCCAGTTCCTCGACCTGTCCCGCCGATTCGGCCAGTCCGAAGGGCGCCACCCGCAGGGTGGTCTGGCGGATTACCACGGCGATGGGCTGGCGGTACCACTGCTGCACTCCCCAGGCTCCAAGCGGGAATGCCAGGGCCACCGCAAACGCGACCCCCGCCAGGCGGCGGCGCCCGAAGCTCAGCAACGCCCACCCCGCCCCCC
>CAYINH010000320.1:0-3436 GCA_964364615.1 uncultured Gemmatimonadaceae bacterium | reverse complement strand
GTCGGCCATTTCAGGTACGAAACGCCTGTTCGATTTCCGCAAATGGTGCGGCATTCGCGAGGCCGGCAAAGGTCCCGTTCGCCATCATCTCTCGGGCGGTGGCCAGCAACCCGCCCAGCGCGACCCGCGCCAGGCCCCCGCCCACGCTGATCCGCCGGACTCCGGCCGCGGCCAATTCCGCCACGGTCGTCCAGTCACTCCCGACCAGCACGTTGACCGGACGCGGGGCCACCGCCTGAACCACCGCCCGGACCTCATCCAGAGTGCTGAGCCTCGGGGCGTAGAGGCAGTCGGCCCCGGCCTCGGCGTAGGCCGCCAGACGACGGATGGTCTCGTCCAGGTCAGGGCGCCCGACCAGGAACCCCTCCGAACGACCGGTCAACACCACGCCGCTCCCGGTCGCATCGATGGCCTGCCGAGCGGCCCGAATCCGTTCCACCGCGAGTGCGATATCGCAGAGGGGCGCGCTGGGGTCGCCGGTCGAATCCTCGATCGAGAGCCCCGCCACACCAGTCTCGACCGCCAGCGTGACGTTGGCCAACACCCCCTCCGGATCGACGGCAAAGCCGCCCTCGAAATCGGCGTTGACGGGCAGCGATACCGCCTGAGCGATCGCCTGGAGGTGGGTCAGCGCCTCCGTCAGCGTCACGCCATTGTCGGGTCGGCCGAGGGTCCAGGCGAACCCGGCACTGGTGGTGGCCAACGCTGGGAAGCCCAGATCGGCGAGGAGGCGGGCGCTGCCGGGATCCCATGGGTTGGGCATGACGAAGCAGCCCGCCTGATGCAGTTCGTGAAATCGGGCCCGAGTCTCGGCGGGAGTCATGCCTCAGCCTTCCTTGACCATGGCACGAGTCGCCTCGGGCTGCCTCAGCAATCTGTCGGTGAAGTCGAGCCGCTCCTCCAGCTCGGCCATCCTGCGGTGGGTGTCATCGAGCTCCGACAACCGACGGTCCGTCTCCTGGACCATCGCCTGGTACTGCTGGCGGAGCCACCGCTGACGGCTGAACAGCACGATCGCCACCCAGACCCCACCAGTCACCAGTCCTGTGAGCAAGGCCCAGATGACAGCATTGGCCATCGGATTCTCCGGTCGGAGTTCGGGTCAGCCGTCCCCTGTGGCCCCGGGAGTATAACTGCGGGGACCGGGCTGGAACGGGCGGGGCCCGGCTAGAACCTGGTCGTCAGTCCGAGCAACCACTCCGGCATTGCCCGGAGTGCCAGGGCCTCCAGCACCTTGTCGACCCCGGACAGCACCAGGCCCCCGACCGCGATCAGTGCCCAGCCGAACACCATCCGGGCCCTGGCGGCACCACTGGTCCAGCGCGCCCGCCGCGCCGTGGAGGCGCTCCGAAGCAGGCTGGCGACCAGCACGAAGACGGTGGCCATCCCCAGCCCGAACAGGCCCATGACCAAGGTGGTCCGGCCGAGGCTCTCCCCCCGGGCCGCGGCGGCCACGGCGGCGCCGAGAGTCGGGCCAACGCAGGGACTCCAGACCACCCCGAGCAGGAGCCCGGTCCAGAAGGGGCCGCTCCCGCCCGCTGCCGCGCCCTCGCCCAGGAACCGGTTTCCCCACCCGGCCATCGGGGCGGCGAGGCGGGCCCACCACCCCTGGGCCTTGGGCGACACCATCACCCATCCGCTCACCAGGAGGAGTCCGGCGGCCCCGTAGCGCAGCAGCTCGGTGGTGGGGACCACAAACGACCCCATCAGCGCCAACCCGGCGCCCAGGGCGGTGAACGACACGACCAGACCGGCCGACAGCCAGACGGCCCCCCAGCGACGCTCCGAGACCGCCCCGACGAAGATCAGCGGGATCATCGGCAGGACGCAGGGGTTGAGGGTGGAGAGCACCCCGGCCAGGAAGGCGAAGAACAGCACCGTCACGGCAGCAGCGCCGTGTCCAGCTGGCGCCGGATATCCTCGGCCCAGGTCAACCCGACCGAGCGGGAAATCTCCTTGCCCTCACGGAAGATCAGCAGGGTGGATTGGGTGACGACCCGATGGGTCTTGACGAATGCCACATCGTCCTCGAAGTCCACCCGGAACCCCCGGACGGCCGCGAAGCGCGGTTCCTTGAGCAGGGTGTCGAGCGCGAGATGCTGCACCTTGCAGGTGGGGCACCAACTGGCGTAGACGTCCACCAGGATCGTCTGGTCGGTCGCCATCGCCTCGGTAAAGGCGTCGGGGGTGTAATCGGTGAAGCCGGCCGGGAGGGGATCGGGGGGCCGAAGGTTCAGGTAGAGCCGCGGCCCGGCAACGCCGACCACGACCACCAACCCCACCGCCAGGGGGGACTCGGTAAAGAACCTCCAGATCCTTCCCAACATCCGGTCCTCCTCACGCCCGCTCACATGGGGCTGAGGACTAACGGATCTCCCGGGTCGCGAGTTCCCGATGCGGGGCTTCGGTCACCGGATCGACAGGGGACTCGGGGCTCTGACCCGGCTCTCACCAGGGATTCCCGGATCCTCCGCCTTCGCGGCCGCCGGGTAGAGCCAGTCCCGGGTCAGCGGGCGCTTATTGTCGATGCCGGGCGTGATGACGAGCTGATACAGCTCGTTCTTCCCGTACCGCATCAGGGCCACGCCGTGGGACAGGTAGAGGCGGAACAACCGCACCAGTGACTCGTCGTACATCGCCCGGATCTGGTCCACGTGGGCCTCGAAGGCGTCCAGCCATCGCTGGGTGGTGTAGGAGTAGTGGAGCCGGAGGTTTTCCACGTCGTGGATTCGCATCCCGAGGTTGGCGACGCACTGGCTGATTTCCACCAGCGTGGCGGTGTACACGCCGGGGAACACGTGCTTGTTGCCGAACGCGAGTGGCGTGCCCGGCTTGATCCGTCCGATAGTGTGGAGCACCAGGGTACCGTCCGGCTTCAGCGAGTCGCGGGCGATCTGGAAGAACAGGTCGTGGTTTTCCTTCCCGATGTGCTCCAGGCAGCCGACCGAGACCACCTTGTCGAACACCCGGCTCTGCTTGGGCAGATCCCGGTAGTCGCCGTGCTCCACATGAATCCGGTCCTGGAGGCCCGCTTTCGCGATCCGCCGGTTTGACTCCTCCGCCTGCTCCTTCGACAGCGTCACCCCCACCCCGGTGATCCCGTAGTGCTGCGCGGCATAGATCAGCATCCCGCCCCAGCCACAGCCGATGTCGAGCAAGGTGTCACCGGGTTGGAGGCGCAGTTTGCGGCACACATGCTCGCGCTTCTGCTCCTGGGCAAGGTCGATGGAGTCCTCCGGCGTCTTGAAGTAGCCGCAGGTGTACTGCATGTCCTTGTCGAGCCACAGGGCGTAGAACTCGTTGCCCAGGTCGTAGGGTTCGGAGATGAACCGCTTGTCGTTCTGGTAGCTGTGCCGCTGGTACAGGTAGTGCCAGAAGACCCGGAGCTGGCTCGGCAGGTGGCGGAGGATGTTGACCGGATTGTAGGCGACCTTGC
>CAYINH010000319.1:0-3448 GCA_964364615.1 uncultured Gemmatimonadaceae bacterium | reverse complement strand
TCGGGATCCGCAAGGCACTCGGTGCCACCCGGGGCGAGATCATGTTCCAGTTCCTGGTGGAGGCCGCCACCCTGACCTTGCTCGGCGGGTTGGCGGGCATGGCACTGGGCGGTCTGATTGCCTGGGCCGTCAACGCCTTCACCCCGATCCCGGCCGCGGTTCCCCTCTGGTCGGTGGCCGCCGCCATTCTGGTGTCCACCGTCACCGGGATCTTCTTCGGCCTCTATCCGGCCAGCAAGGCGTCCAAGCTCGACCCGGTCGAGGCGCTGCGGTACGAATAGCGGTGAGCGGTAAGCGGTGAGCGGTAACCGGGGGAGGCCGTCCGGGGCGCGGTCGGGCCATGGTCGAAGGTACCGCTCACCGCTCACCGCTTACCGCTTACCTCTCACCGCTTACCTTACGGCATGCCATTTTTCGAAGCCGCCCGTCTCGCGTTCACCGCGATCAGCACCGCCAAGCTCCGGTCGTTCTTCACCCTGCTCGGGATCATCGTCTCGGTCACCTTCCTGGTGGCGGTGGTGGCGATCATCCAGGGACTGAATTCCTACGTCAAGGACAACCTGACGGGGGCCATCGTCGGGACCAACGCCTTTCAGGTGCGCCGCTCCCCGATGACGGTGGCACTGATGGACGACGAGACGATCCGGCGGATGAGCCGCCGGCCGGCGATCCGGCAGGACGAGGCGGAGATGGTCCGGGCCGCCCTGCCGGACGCCCAGGCGATCTCGCTGCAGTCGGGGTGGCCCACCCCCACCGAGGACGTCCGCTACCGCGGCCGGGTCCTCCGCAACGCCGCGGTCTTCGGCGTCACCCCGCCCTATCAGGTGGTCCAGGACTACGAATTCGCCGCCGGGGCCCCGCTCACCGACCCCGACCTCATCCAGCGCCGCCAGGTGGCGGTGATCGGCTGGTCGGTCGTGTCGGAGCTGTTCGCGACGCCGGAGGCGGCCATCGGCAAGCAGATCCGGGTCGGCGACCGGCAGTATCAGGTCAAGGGCGTCGTCGCCGAGAAGGGCCGGGTGCTGGGACAGTCGTTCGACGGGTTCGTCCTGTTGCCGCTCACCACCTTTGAGGCGGCCTACGGCCGGCGGCTCACCACCACCATCTCGGTCAAGGTGTTCGAGGCCGATGAGTTGCCTGGAGCGATGGCCCGGGCCGAGGAGGCGATGCGGCGGGCCCGCGGCCTCCATCCGCGGGAGGAGAACAACTTCGCGGTGGACAAGGCCGATGCCCTGGTGAGCTTCTGGACCGACCTGACCCGGGTGCTCTTCACGGTGGTGCCGGCGGTGGTGTTCATCGGGATCGTGGTGGGCGGGATCGTCATCATGAACATCATGCTGATGTCGGTGAGCGAGCGCACCTTCGAGATCGGGATCCGGAAGGCGTTGGGCGCCACCCGACGCGACATCCGGCGCCAGTTCCTGGTGGAGGCGGTGGCGCTTTCGACCCTGGGTGGCCTGCTCGGGGTCGCCGGCGGGTGGGGACTGGCCCTGCTGGTCAGCGCCGCGACTCCCCTGCCGGCCCAGGTCACCGCCTGGTCAGTGGCCACCGCGCTGGCGCTGGGGGCCGGCACCGGCATCCTGTTCGGGGTCTATCCGGCGGTGCGGGCGGCACGGCTGGACCCGATCACCGCCCTGCGGGCCGAGTAGCCGATGCTGCCGGGACTGGTCGAGAGCCTGGCGGTGGCGGCGGTCGCCCTGCGGAGCAACAAGCTCCGGAGCGCGCTGACCATCCTGGGGGTGGTCATCGGAGTCACCACGGTCATGGCGATGGCCTCGATCGTCCAGGGGATCCGGACCCAGATCTTCGCGGCGGTCGAGGTCGCCGGCCCCACCACCTTCTATGTCATGCGGTTCTTTGACGGCACTCCGATCGATCCGCGGAACCTCCCGTATGAGGTCCGGATCCGCCCGATCCTCGAGGAGGCCGATGCGATCGCCATCCGGAACGCGGCGGACATCAGCTATGCCGCGATGTGGATCGAGATGTATCAGCGCTTCGAGTTTGCCGGGCAGCGCACCCAGGTCGCCCGGCTCTATGCCGCCGACGACCGGGCGATGGACATCCTGGCCGGCACCCTGATCCGGGGCCGGCTCTTCACCCGGAGCGAACTCACCGGCGACCGGGTCATCGTGATCGAGACCGAAATGGCCAACCGCCTGTTTGGCCGGGAGGAGCCCCTCGGCAAGATCATCCGGGTGGGAGGCCATCCGATGCGGGTGATCGGGATCTTCGATGCCCCCGAGAACATCTGGCAACCGCCCGGAGGAGAACTCAGCGGGATCATCCCCTACTGGGCAGGACGCCGCAACTTCCAGGTGGACGAGACCAACAGCCTGTTCATCGCGGTCAGGCCACGGAGCGGGGTCGACCCGGTCGTGGCCCATGACCAGGCCACCCTCGCCCTCCGACTCCAGCGGGGTCTCCGGCCGGGCCAGCCCAACAACTTCGACTTCCTGACCCAGGACCAGATCCTGGACACCGTCACTTCCCTCACCTCGGCGTTCTTCCTGGTGATGATCGCCCTGTCCGGCGTGGCCCTGATGGTCGGCGGCATCGGGGTAATGGCCATCATGATGGTGTCGGTGACCGACCGGACCCGGGAGATCGGCATCCGCAAGGCGCTGGGCGCCACCCGGGCCGAAATCCTGGCCCAGTTCCTGGTGGAAGCCGCGACCCTGACCCTCCTGGGCGGCCTGATCGGCATCGGGTTCGGGCTGGCATCGGGCGAGGCGATCAAGCGGCTCATCGGGATCGAGGCCGTGGTGCCGCTGTGGAGCGCTGTGGTCGCCGCCCTGGTGTCGGTCGGGATCGGACTGGTCTTCGGGCTCTACCCCGCCAACCGGGCCGCCCAGATGGACCCCGTCGAGGCCTTGCGACACGAGTAGCCCGGCGGTATTTCCCAGCACCTCAGCCCCAGGACACCCTGCCCCATGCCGGTGGATATTCTGGCCATTGCGGCCCATCGCGACGACGTCGAACTGACCTGCGGCGGCACCCTGGTCCGGGCTGCGGAGCAGGGCTACCGGACCGGGATTCTCGACCTGACCGCCGGGGAGGCCGGCACCCGGGGATCGGCCGACCTCCGGGGCCGGGAGGCCGAAGCTGCGGCCCGGGTGCTGGGGGTCGCCGAGAGGCGCAATGCCGGCCTCCCGGATGCCCACCTGGCCAATACCGACGAGACCCGGAGGGTGGTGGTCGAGCAGATCCGGGCCCTGGCACCTCGGGTCGTGATCCTCCCCTTCCCCGTGGGTCGACACCCCGATCACCGGATCGCCTCGGAACTCGGTCGGGACGCCAGCTTTCTGGCCGGCCTGGCCCGCTACGATGCGCCGGGCACGCCCCACCGCCCGTTCAAGATCCTGTACGCCCTGGCCTACCGCGAAGACCCGGTGAAGCCGACGTTCGTGGTGGACATCACCCCGCAGTTTGCCCGCAAGATGGAGGC
>CAYINH010000318.1:0-3476 GCA_964364615.1 uncultured Gemmatimonadaceae bacterium | reverse complement strand
GCCAAAGAAGCGAGCGCCCGTCGGCGCGGCTGGGACTTGCTCATCGTGTGTTCCGCCTTTGTTGTCGACGCCCGGTTGATTCGAGGTTGCGATGGTTCGAGCGCGTCGTTCTTCACCTTCGGTACGGACCTGGTCGTGGAGTCCGTCCCGGAGATCGGCCCGGGCCTGGGGGCCGAGCTCGACGCCGGGAGTGAGCGGGTCACCCATTTTCACCCGCCGCATCCGCTCCACCAGCCGGCGCTCGAACTCCGCCCGGAGGGGCTCCACCACCAGGAATCGCTTGGCCGCAATGCAGCTCTGTCCCGAGTTGAGCAGGCGACTGGTGGCACCCGCTTCGACGGCCAGGTCGAGGTCGGCGTCTTCCAGAATCAGGTAGGGATCGCTGCCACCCAGTTCCAGGACACACTTCTTGAGGCGGGCGCCGGCCTCCTTGGCGACCGCCCTGCCGGCCGCAGTGCTGCCGGTGAGGGTGACGGCCGCGACGTGGCGATGCCGGATGACCGTCCTGGTCTGCGCCACCGAAATCAACAGGGTCCGAAAGAGCGCCTGAGGAATCCCGGCGTCCCGGAACACCTTCTCGGTGGCCAGGGCGCATCCGGGCACGTTTGGGGCGTGCTTGAGGAGCGCGCCGTTGCCACCCATCAGGGCCGGCGCCGCGAAGCGAAAGACCTGCCACAGCGGGAAATTCCAAGGCATGATGGCCAGGATCAGACCGAGCGGTCGGTAGGCCACATAGCTCCGGGTCGCATCGGTGGCGACCATTTCGGGCGCGAGAAACCCCTCCGCCTGCTCGGCGTAGTACTCGCAGACCCAGGCACACTTCTCCACCTCACCCCGTCCCTGCACCAGGGGCTTCCCCATCTCCCGCGCCATCAGCTCGGCCAACGGCTCGGCCCGCTCCCGGAGAATCCGGGCGGTGGTGCGCAGCAGGACGGCCCGGGCCGCGACCGGCACCTTCCGCCAGTGCAGGTAGGCCTTGTGGGCGTCTGTGATGACTGCCCGCATGGCCTTGGTGGAAAGCTCTTCGTACGCGGCGATCGTCTGGCCGGTGGCGGGGTTGATGGCGAGGTGACTCATGCCTGCGTCCTTGCCGCCGCTTCGTGGCGACTCCAAGCCGCGAGGACCTCTTCTTCGAGGATGTTCAGCCCATGCTCCAGGTCCTCGTTGCTGATGACCAGCGGGCTGAGGACCCGGATGATATTCCCATGGGTCCCGGCCGCGATGCTCAGCACCCCGCGTTGCAGGGCCGCCCCGAGGATTTCCTTGACCAGCGCGCCGGCGGGTCGGGCAGGGTCTCCGCGCTCGACGAACTCCACCCCGATCATGGCACCGATCCCACGGACGTCCCCGATCGCCGGGCAGCGGGCCTGGAGCGCCACAAACCGGGAGCGAACCCGGTCCCCCACCACCTTGGCCCGCCGGTTCAGGTCCAGCTCCTCCAACGCGTCAATCGCCGCCAGCGCCGCGGCGCAGGCCACCGGATTCCCGCCATAGGTTCCGCCCAGGGTGCCGGGGGCGGCGGCGTCCATCACCGCCGCCTTGCCGACGACCGCGGAGATCGGGAGGCCGCCCCCCAGCGACTTGGCCCAAGTGGAGATGTCGGGGGTGACCCCGTAGTGCTGGTAGACACCCCAGTAGCCGGTGCGACAGAAACCGCTCTGCACTTCGTCGAAGATCAGCACGATCCCGTGTTCATCACAGAGTTCGCGAAGCGCCCGCAGCCAGGCCGCCGGCGCCGGGACAAACCCGCCTTCGCCCTGAACCGGCTCCAGCAGCACTGCCGCGAGATCCTGGGCGGCGACCAGGTTGTGGAAGGCGTCCCGGAGCCGCTGGATCGCCCGCTCCACGAAGGTGTCGAGGTCGAGGCCCTCGCCGTAGCGGTAGTGATTCGGGAAGGGAAGCCGGTAGATCTCGGGAGCAAACGGCCCGCACCCGGCCTTGTAGCCGACCTTCGAGGTCAGGGACATTCCGAGGAGGGTGCGACCGTGAAACCCCTCGGTGAAGCAGAGCACCGCCGGGCGCCCGGTGGCTTGCCGCGCGATCTTCACGGCGTTTTCCACCGCCTCGGCGCCGCTGTTCAGCAACAGCACCTTGGTGGAATCGCCGTGGGGCAGCAGCGCCGCGAGCCGTTCACAGAGCGCCACGTACGGTTCGTAGGTCGCGATGTGAAAGCAGGTGTGGAGCAGCAGGTCGGCCTGGGTCTTGATCGCCGCCACGACCTTGGGATCTCCGTGCCCGACGTTCATTACCCCGATTCCGCCGGCAAAATCGATCAGCTCGGCACCTTCCGCGTCACGAAGCCTGGCTCCGGTGGCGCTGGCGACGGTGGCCGTGGTGACCATCGGCACCCCACGGGCGACCACGGCGGTCCGGCGCGCGCGGAGAGCTTCGTTCGGTCCCATATGAGTTCTCCTGACCCATGATGGCGAGTCGGCTAACAACTTCGTAATGTTACACTTAATGGCTTTGGTTCCGCAACCATTCGGCGGCCGAACGTCGCTGTCTGGTCAACAGTCATGTTATTAGTTGTTATTACAACTAATACACAATTGACTGGTACTCGGCTCTGTGAAGTACCGAAGAGCGGAGCACAAACTCGGGACCTGGTTGCCCGATGGATCCTGATCAGGCCCTCCCGTTCCTCAAGCTCGACGGCCAGGTCCTCCGGGAACCAGATCACCTGTCCCGGCAGCCGGATGAGGGTGAAGGCCGGAACCGAGGCCCCCCCCGACCACGAGCGGGTCAGGAAGAATGACCTGGTGGCCGGCCGCGACGACTTACATCCGACTGATCACCCAACTGCTCAGGAACTCCACCTCATGACCCGCCCCCGCGTTGCCGTCTCGATCCTCGGTGCCACCGGCACGGTCGGTCAGCAGTTCGTCCGACTCCTGGCCGATCACCCGTGGTTCGAGATTGTCCAGGTGGCGGCATCGGAGCAGAGTGCCGGCAAGCCCTACGCGGGCGCGGTCCGGTGGCGGGACGCGGGCCCCATTCCGGCGAGCGTTGCCGGTCTCATCGTCCGACGCTGCGACGCCACTCTCGATGCGCCGATCGCGTTCTCGGCCCTCGACGGGTCGCTGGCCGGACCTCTGGAGTAGGAACTGGCCGCGGCCGGCGTGCAGGTCGTCTCCAACGCCAGCTCCCATCGGATGGACCCCCTGGTCCCGCTGCTGATCCCGGATCACCTTGGCCTCCTCGCGGCCCAGCGCAAGGCGCGCGGCTGGACCGGAGGGATCGTCGCCAATCCCAACTGTTCCACCGCCGCGATCGTCCTCGGCCTGGCCCCCATGCACCAGGCCTTCGGCGTGGAGCGACTGGTGGTCGCCACCATGCAGGCGGTTTCCGGAGCGGGGTACCCGGGTGTGGCCTCACTCGACATTGTCGGCAACGTGGTGCCCTGGATCGGGGGGGAGGAGGAGAAGGTCGAGCAGGAGCCCCGGAAGCTGTTCGGGGGGTATGGGGCAGGGGCCGTC
>CAYINH010000317.1:0-3513 GCA_964364615.1 uncultured Gemmatimonadaceae bacterium | reverse complement strand
CAGGTGGCCGATCGCCCGATCGGCCCGCCGGTCGGCTTCGGCCCGGGCGCCCTCGACCCCGAGCAGGCGAACATAGGTCGACTTGGACAGGGCGGCGTCTTTCCCGGCGGTCTTGCCCAGCTGGCTGCTGGTGGCGGTCACATCGAGCACGTCGTCAGCAATCTGGAAGGCCAGCCCGATCTCGCGACCATAGGCCGCCAACCCGGCGATCACCGAGGGATCGGTGGTGGCAGCCATGGCGCCAAGCACACACGAGGCTGCGATGAGGGCACCGGTCTTGGCCCGGTGGATCTCCATCACCTGCTCGAGCGGGAGCGCCTCACCCTCCGCCGCGAGATCGAGCCACTGCCCTCCGATCATCCCCCGGATCCCGCCCGCCTCCAACAGCGTGGAGGCCATGCCGGCGGCCCGGTCATCGTCCAATCCCAGCTCGCGGGCCGCCTCCATCAACTCCTCCACCGCCACCGGGACCAGGAGGAAACCCACCAGCGCCGCCATCGGGGCGTCAAACAGTCGATGGGTGGTCTGGCGGCCACGACGCCAGTCATCGTCATCCATGCACGGCAGGTCGTCGTGGACCAGGGAGTAGGTGTGCACCACCTCCACCGCGACCGCCACACCGGTGATGCCGGGTGAACTGCCCCCGGCGGCCAGATAACTGGCGTGGACCAGGGCGGGCCGGACCCGCTTGCCCACGGTCCCGAGGGCATACGCCAGGGCCTTTCCCAATCGCCCGGGGTGTTCCGCCCGGAGCCGGCGGGCCAGGATGTCGAGCCGTTCCTCGGTCGCCCGGCGGGCCGCCTTCAGCGCCTCAAGGGCAAGGCCGTCAGCCGTCGAGGTCACGGATCGTGAGTTCCCCGGACGCGCCCTCCAGCACCTGCTGGACCTTGAGTTCGGCGGCTTCCAGCTGACCCCGTGCAGCCCGGAGCACCCCCACTCCCTCCTCGAACAGCGCCAGGGCCTGGTCGAGTTCGGTCTCCTCGGCTTCCAGTCGGCGGACAATCTCCTCAAGGCGTTTGAGAGCGTCGCTCAGACTGGGATTCTCCGGCGAGTTCATGGGCCGTCCTCGGTCCGGGCCGCGATCTCCCCATCCACCACGCGCAGCCGGAACCGCTCGCCCGGTCGGAAGTTCTCCCGCTGCCGGAGGACCCGGCCATCAAGCGACAGAGGGACGGCGTAGCCCCGCTCGAGGGTGCCGAGCGGGCTCAGGGTGTCGAGCTGCTCGCCGAGCCGGAGTACCTGATGCCGCGCCTGCCGCACCCCGGTCGTGATGCCGTGACGCAGCCGGTCGTCCATCCGGTGCAGTCGTTCGCTCAGCAGCCGGGTCCGGCGGGAGAGCCCGCCCCCCAGCCGCGCGGCGTGACCGTGGAGTCGCTGGCGCAGCGCATCCCGGTCTGGCAGGGCCATCTCCATTGCCGCAGACGGCGTCGCGGCTCGAAGGTCGGCCACCAGGTCGACCAGGGGAACGTCGGTCTGGTGGCCCACGGCGGCCACCACCGGGATGGCGCACGCCGCCACCGCCCGGCAGACCGTCTCGGAATTGAAGGCATCCAGGTCGTCCTTGGCACCGCCGCCGCGTCCGAGGATGCACAGGTCGGCCTGGACCCGGGCGAGCATCGCGAAGGCCCGGATCAGGCCACTTTCCGCCTGGGCTCCCTGGACCGGGGACGCGACCAGCAGCAGTGAGATGGCGGGCCACCGCCGCCGGGCGACGGACACCATGTCGTGGAGAGCTGCCCCGTCCCGGCTGGTGATGAGGGCGATGGTCCCTGGATGGGGTGGAAGCGGACGCTTCCGGGCAGGGTCGAGCAGTCCGTCCCGTTCCAGGTTCTGCTTGGCCCGGAGGAAGGCCAGCTGCTGCGCCCCGACCCCGGTGGTCGCGATGAGCCGGACCCCGGTGAGCTGCAGGTCGCCCCGCTGTGACCAGATGGTCGGTCGCGCCAGCAGAAACACCTCGGTGCCTTCCCGGGGAGCCGGATCGCGGTGCCGCTCCACATTGCTCTTCCAGATCACGCAGCGGAGCTGGCTCTTGTCATCCGCCAGGGAGAAGTACCAATGCCCGGCCCGGTGGACCTTGAGTTCGCGAATCTCGCCCTTGATCCAGACCTGCCCGACCGCCGCTTCCATTGACGCCTGGAGGGCGGCCGAGACCTCGGTTACGCTCCAGGCAGTCGGGCGCTCGGGGGCGGTCACCGGAATCAGCCCGAGGTCCCGGCCGACTGGCGGACCGCCTGCAGCGTGTTGGCCAGCAGCATGGCGATGGTCATCGGCCCGACGCCTCCCGGCACCGGGGTGATGGCCGAGGCCTTCTCCGCCACCGGCCCGAAATCGACATCACCGACCAGCCGGTAGCCCCTGGCGGCCGCGGGATCAGCCACCCGGTTGATCCCGACATCGATCACCACTACGCCGTCCCGCACCATGTCGGCGGTCACCAAGGCCGGCTTGCCGATCGCGACCACCAGGATATCGGCTTCCCGGGTGATGGAGGGCAGGTCCCGGGAACGGGAGTGACAGACGGTGACGGTGGCGTTGCCCCCGGGGCCATCCTGGATCAGCAGATTGGCCATGGGGCGGCCGACGATGGTGGAGCGGCCGACGATGACGGCCCGGGCACCCTTGGTCTCGATCCCCGAACGGATCAGCATCTGCTGCACCCCATAGGGGGTGGCGGGGCGGAAGGCGGTCTTGTCACCGATCACCAGCTTGCCGACGTTGAGGGGGTGAAACCCGTCGACATCCTTGAGCGGATCGATCCGCCGCAGCACCCGCTCGGCGTTGATCTGCTTGGGGAGGGGGAGCTGGACCAGCAGTCCGTGGAGAGTCGGATCGGCATTGACCTTGTCGACTTCGGCCAGCAGATCCGCTTCCGAGATGTCGGGGGACAATCGGATCGTGGCGGATTTCATCCCCGCCTCCTCGCACGCCCGTCCCTTGCTCCGGACATACACCTGACTGGCCGGATCCTCGCCCACCAGGATGACCGCCAGGCCCGGCTGGACGCCGGTCCGCGCCAGCTCCGCCACCTCCAGGGCCACCTCGGCCCGAATGGCCTTGCCAAGCGCGACGCCATCGAGCAGACGGCCGCTCACTTCGCCACCCCCACCGAGCGGGTTTCCCGGATGACCACCACCCGGATCTGGCCAGGATACTGCAGCTCCTGCTCGATCCGCTTGGCAATCTCCTCGGCCAGGGCCTCGGTCGACTGATCATCCACCTTGTCCGGCGTCACAATCACTCGAACCTCGCGACCCGCCTGAATCACGTTGGTCTTCTCGACGCCCTTGAACCCGTTGGCGATCTCTTCCAGCCGCGTCAGTCGCTTGACGTAACTCTCGAAGGCTTCGCGCCGGGCGCCGGGCCGGGCCCCGCTGATCGCATCGGCGGCCTGCACCAGCACCGACTCGGCGGACTCGTGGGGCACAACGTCATGGTGGGCGGCAATACAGTTGATGACGGCGGCCGATTCGCCGTACTTCCGGGCGACTTCCACCCCGAGATCGACATGGGTTA
>CAYINH010000316.1:0-3551 GCA_964364615.1 uncultured Gemmatimonadaceae bacterium | reverse complement strand
CTTCCCGATGGAGCTCGGGAAGCCGGTCGAGTATTGGGCCGAGGATCCGTGCGGTGTGGCTGGTCGTGGGTTCGGACACCAGGTGACGGAGCCGCCCCCACCCGGCCGGCTGGGTGACATCCACCACGTCCCGGATGCCCAGTGCCCCCAGCCGCAGGAGCGTGGCCGGCATCTCGGGATCGTGGCGGCTGACCAGCGCCACGGCCGGGATGGCTGGGAAGGAGGCCACCAGCCGGCCGACGGCCACGCTCGCGGTCGGGTCACATCGGTGCACTGAGACCAGGACCGCGTCGACCGGGCGCTCTCGCACCGCCGAGATCGCCTCCGGCACCGTCTCCCTACAGAGGACCCGGAAACATCCCTGTCCGGCGGCTTCGACCCGGGCCCGTTCGGTGGGAAGCAGTACTGCGGCAACCATCGGGGTGCTGTCGCTGGCAATGGACATGCTTGGCCTCCGGGAAGGAATCGTGTCCGGAGGATGGGAGCCCGGCATCAACCGACCTTCAACAGGTCGCGGGTTCGAAAACAGGGGCCGCTTGCCGATCCGGTGCAACCGAGGGCCCGTCTCGATGGTCCAAGTAGGTATGGGTGGGTCCCGCGATCGGCTGGGTACCGTCGGCCCACTCAGCTAACTGTCTATTCTACAGGACGTTGAGGTGTCTGGTTTGATCATCCCTGATCGCGAGCTCACTGGCACGCTGCAGGCGGCACTCGGAAGACGGGTACGCCCTGGGGCGTGAATTGGGTCGGGGCGGGATGGGGGTGGTCTTTCTGGCCCGCGACGTCGCCCTGGACCGCGAGGTGGCGGTCAAGGTCATCAGCCCCGAGCTGGCCCCCAATCAGCTGCTGGCCGAACGGTTCATTTGCGGAGGCCCGCCTGATCGCCCGGGTCCGGCACCCCAACATCGTGTCGGTCTACTCCGCCGGCACGGCCGACGGCCTCCTCTTCTACGTGATGGAGGCGGCGGCGTTCGCCATGGGTGATCCCAGGCCGATTGCAGCCGAGGGCAGGTTCCTCCTGGGCGACTACTCGGGAACCGTGAGCCTGCTGGAGAACTTCCAGCCATCCCGGTTCGGGTCCCGGAGCTTCGACTCCCGCTGGGGACTGCTGGCCCGGGTCCGGCTGCTCCGGGGCCTGGCGTTGGAGCGGATGGGCCGCACCGGCGACGCCGACCGCGAGTTCCGGAACGTGGTGGCGCAGTGGCAGGGGGTGGACAACCGGCTCCACTCGGTGGTTCAGGAGGCCCGGGCCGGCCTGGCCCGCTTGCGGAGTACCAAGGGCTGACCTTGGAGCGGGGGAGCCGGCCGGAGGTTAGTTTTCGGCAGGGCCGGACAGATGGTCGCGAGGGGTTCGCCTCTCGAGGAAAGTCCGAGCTCCATCGGGTAGACTGCCAGGTAACGCCTGGGCGCCGCAAGGCGACGGACAGGGCCACAGAAAACAAACCGCCCCGACCTCGCAAGGGGGAAGGGTAAGGGTGAAACGGTGGGGTAAGAGCCCACCGCACCGCCGGTAACGGTGGTGGCACGGCAACCCCCAGTCGGAGCAAGGCCAAATAGGCGGCGAGGTGTGACCCACACCGACCACACCGGCAACGGTGAGCCGCGGGTAGGCCGCTTGAGGTGCCCGGCGACGGGTATCCCAGATAGATGACCATCGCCCCGCAAGGGGAACAAGACTCGGCTTATCGGCCGGCCCTCCCCTGGCGCCCCGTTTGGATGCCAGGGGTGACTTGTTACCACCACCGCAAAGGACTGAACATGCTCTCTGCCGCCCTGCTGGTTGCGGCCGCCATGGGAGGCCCACCTGACCGAGCACCGGCTCCACCGGCTCCGATCCGGTACCGGATCGAGCAAAGCCTGGAGACCGTGGTGGATCTGTCGGCGTTTGGACAGGGCGAGCTGGTCGCCGTCGCCAGCCGCGACAGCCTTCGAGGCGCGCAGTACCATGTCGTTCTTGACCCGTCGGGCAAGGTGGTCTCGCTGACCGGTGGTGCGCCAAGTGCCGTGGGTTCGGTGTTCGAGGGCCTGCTCCGCAGCCTCTACCCCAGAATCAGGGCCGGCGCCACCGCCGGTGCCACCTGGGCCGACACCCTGGAAACCACCAGTGATACTCCCCAGGCCAAGACCACAACCAACACCCTGACCAGCTTCACCCTGGGGGCTCCGGAGCCGTACCAGGGGACCACGGCGCGCCGGGTTCAGACCGCGTCGAGCTATCTCCTCAAGGGCTCCGTGATGACCCCGGGTGGCCCGGCGGACATGGAGGGGAAGGGGACCGGCGCGGCGGTGTATTTCGTGGCCGCCGATGGGAGGGTCCTGGGCTCAACGACCAAGGGGGATGCCATGGTCACCATGGCGAGTGCTCCGGCGCCCATTCCGGTCAAGACCAGCACCACCGTGACCATCACCGTCCTCAGGTAGGCCAGATGGCAGCAGGTCGGGCCCGGCGGATCGGGCGGATCGCGGGCTTCGGCGCAGCGGCGGGGACAGCCTGGCTCCTCGCGCTGTGGCCGATCCCATCATGGTACCGCGGCCGCTTTCCCCGGGAAACCGCCTTCATGGCCATGCGTCGGGCACAGGCCACTGACGATGCCCCGCCGCGTCGCTATCAGCCGGTACCGTCGGAAGCAATTGCGCCGTCCATGCGGGAGGCCGCCCGAGTCGCCGAGGACTACCGGTTCTACCAGCACGGCGGGCTGGACTTTCAGGCCATCCGGGAGGCGATGGGGTATCGCCGGGACACCTTTGCGCTCGACAACCCGGCCGACCGGCGCGAGCTCCGTCGGGCGGTTCTGTCGGTCTGGAGCCACCGCAACGAGATCCGGGGGGCCAGCACCATCACTCAGCAGCTGGCCAAGAACCTCTACCTCTCTCCATCGAGAAACCCGCTCCGGAAGCTCAAGGAGGCAGTGACGGCCTATCGGCTCGAGGCGGCCCTGGGGAAGGACCGGATCATGGAGGTGTACCTGAACGTGGTGGAGTTCGGTCCGGGGATCTGGGGGGTCGAGGCGGCCAGCCAGGCCTATTTCAGCCGGCCCGCCGCGCGACTCAGCCGGGCCCAGGCGGCGCTGCTGGCGGCCACCCTGCCGTCCCCCCTGTCCGCCAACCCCGGCTATCGGGTCGGGCGGATCCGCTGGCGGCAGGACCTGATCCTGGGACGAATGGGAGGAGGGGCCCCGATCGCACCGCGACCAGCCGCCCCTCCGATGGAGGTGGCACCACCACCTCCGGTCCAGCCCGATTCCGGCTGAGCCCCGTCAGTCCACCAGCCGAAGGGGCATCACCAGCGTGAGATAGCTGGAGGGATCATCCCAGCCCACCGGCTCGGAGGTGGCCGCCCGTTCGGGGGCCTTGAAGGTCATTCTGACCTCCTCGGTGGGGATGTACTTCAGGACCTCCAGCAGATACGCGGCGTTGAACCCGATTTCCAGGCCATCGCCCTCGTAGGTCACCGCCAGCTCTTCCTGCGCCTCCCCCAGGTCCGGTGTCTGGACCGAGAGCTTGCAGGTGCCGGAGGCAAAGGCCATCCGGATCCGGTGCGTCTGGTCGCT
>CAYINH010000315.1:0-3556 GCA_964364615.1 uncultured Gemmatimonadaceae bacterium | reverse complement strand
GGCCCAGGACCGGATTCAGCTGATGCAGTCGATGGGCGACATCGCCACCTTCAGCGGGGCGCTCCGGGCGTACACCCTCGATCTCAACAAGCTGGCGAATGACATCCGGCTGTTGGCGTCCGGACCCCGCACCGGTCTGGCGGAAATTCTGCTGCCCGCCGTCCAGCCCGGGTCCAGCATCATGCCGGGAAAGGTCAATCCGTCCGTGGCCGAGATGGTGAACCAGGTCTGCTACCAGGCGCTGGGCTGCGACACGACGGTGGCGATGGGGTCTGAGGCAGGCCAGCTGGAGCTCAACGTGATGATGCCGGTGATCACTCACAACGTCGCCTTCATGATGATCATCCTGACGAATGCCTCCCGCCAGTTTGACGTGGCGTGCATCAGGGGGATCGAGGCCGATGAGGCCCAGTGTAGCTACTGGCTGGAGCGGAGTCCGGCACTCGTCACCGCGCTGGCCCCGAAGGTCGGATACGCCGAGGCGGCCCGGATCGCCAAAGAGGCCATCGCCACGGGCCTGACGGTCAAGCAGCTGGTGACGGAGCGGAAGATCCTGGAAGGCGACGAGCTCGAAGACATTCTGAATCTTCGGGCCATGACTGAACTCGGTGTGCCGGGCGGGAAGCCCCTGCCCGCGGGAGGGTGAAACCATGCGGATTACCACCTGGACCGAATACAGCCTCATTTTGACCATGCATCTGGCCCGTCGAGAGGGAACCGGTGCCGGCCCATTCGCGGCTCGGGAGCTGGCGGAGCAGGAGGGGCTCCCCGCGGACTACGTCGAACAGATTCTGCTCCGGCTCCGACGCGGTGACCTGGTCACCAGCGTGCGGGGGGCGCGGGGTGGCTACCGGCTGGCCCGCGACCCCGGGGCCATCACCGTGCTGGATGTGATGTCCGCGGCCGAACACCAGGCCTTCGAGGTCAACTGCGACATCCATCCGGTGGGCAATGAACGGTGCGAGCCCGGGAAGGGTTGCACCATCCGTCCCGTCTGGCGCGCGCTCAAGGATCGGATCGACGGCCTGCTGGGTCAGGTCACCCTGGCCGACCTCCTGACCGACGAGTCGACGGTGGCGGAGCTGGTGGCCATCAACCCGACCAGCTGAACGGGCTCCAGGCTGGGTATTGGCACCCGGCTCCCGCCGGGTGTTTTCTTTCCCCCATGACTTCGTCCTCACCCACCGGTCTTTCCACCAGCGAGCTGCTGCGGTACGCCCGGCACCTGACCCTGCCCCAGGTCGGTGTGGCCGGCCAGCTGAAGCTGAGGGCGAGTCGCCTCCTGCTGGTCGGGGCGGGGGGGCTCGGGAGTCCGGCGGCGCTCTACCTCGCGGCGGCCGGCGTCGGGACCATCGGCATCATCGATCCGGACCGGGTCGATCGGAGCAACCTGCAGCGCCAGGTCCTGCACGGCACCTCCAGCATCGGGGAACTCAAGACCAGATCGGCCGAACGCCGGCTCCGGGACCTGAACCCGGAAGTCCGGATCGAACGGATCGAGGTCGCCCTCAGCTCGGCCAACGCCCTCGAGCTGGTGTCCCGCTACGACCTGGTACTGGACGGGAGCGACAATTTCCCGACCCGCTATCTGGTGAACGATGCCTGTGTCCTCACCGGGAAGCCGTACATCTACGGGAGCATCTTCCGGTTCGACGGCCAGGTGAGCGTGTTTGCCGCACCGGGCGGGCCCTGTTACCGGTGCCTCTATGCCGAACCTCCGGCCGCGAACCTGATACCGACCTGTGCCGAGTCCGGCGTGCTGGGCGTGGTGCCGGGGATCATCGGCTCCCTGCAGGCGCTTGAAGCCATCAAGTGGATCACCGGAATCGGCCAGCCCCTGGTCGGGAGGCTGCTCCTGTTCGAGGGCCTTGGGTTGACCATTCGAGAGCTGCGGGTCCAGCCCGATCCGTCCTGTGCGGCCTGCGGGTCGCGAACGCTGACCGAATTGATCGACTACCAGCAGTTCTGCGGAGTGGTGCCGCAGGAACCTGGCGAGGGCGAAATCGTTCCGGCAGACCTGGCCCGGACGTTGGGAAGTGGCCCCGGGAACGAAGAGGTCGTCCTGCTCGATGTGCGTGAGGCGTGGGAACGGGAAATCGCCATGATCGGGGACAGTGTCCACATCCCGCTGTCCCGTCTGGGGGACAAGTTGGCCGAAATCGATCCACGGAAATTGGTCATCACCTACTGCCACCGGGGGAGTCGAGCGGTGTCAGCCCGTGAGATTCTGCTGGCTGCGGGGTTCCGAGAGGTGAAGAGCCTGGCGGGTGGGATCGACGGGTGGGCCGAGCAACAGGACTCGGCCATGAAGCGGTACTGAGCCCCTGTACCACTGGGGCGACGAGTGCCGAAGGGGGGACTCGAACCCCCACGGGCTTGCGCCCACTGCGCCCTGAACGCAGCGCGTCTACCAATTCCACCACTTCGGCAAGGCGGGCAAACCTAGTCCCCCTTGGCCGCACCCGTCAAGTGATCGTTGATGACTGGGGCCTCAGGGCCTATCTTTTGCTGGCAGAGAGACTTATGAGCCAGCGCCCCGCCCCCGACAAGCCCCCTTCCGAGCGCGTCTCCATCGCCCGGAATCCGAAGGCTACCTACGATTATCACATCCTGGAGACCATCGAAGCGGGCCTGATGCTTCGGGGGACCGAGGTGAAGTCGATGCGGACCGGGAAGGCGAGCATCAAGGAGGCCTGGGCGACCATCCGAAGCGGGGAACTCTGGCTGGAGGGGATGCACATCACCCCGTACGAACAGGGGAACCGCTGGAACCATGAGCCGGTCCGGACCCGCAAGTTGCTGGTCCATCGGAAGGAGATCGATCGACTGGTCGGATCGGTGGAGCGCGGGGGACTCACCCTGATCCCGCTCGAGCTGTACTTCTACCGGGGACGTGCCAAGGTGGCGATCGCGGTGGCGCGCGGGAAGAAAGCCCACGATCGCCGGGAGGACATCAAGCAACGGATCGCGAAGCGGGAAATGGCCCGGGCCCTCACCGTGAAGAATCGTTGATGGTCCTGACGATCGCGCTCCTGCTGAGCGGGTTCGGCGGCGGATCAGCCCCGTCGGCGATCACGATTGCCTCGCCCGGGGGTGAACGTCGGATCGCGGTCCGGATGGACCCACGGTCGGGGCCGATGCTCCCGGCCGGCGCCCTGCTGGAGGCGCTGAAGGGGACCGCGGCGTCGGATGGGATCTGGGCCGACGTGCAACTCGGTGCCGCGCCGTTCCGGTTTCTGGTCGGCGCCGCCCTCGTTGCCCGGGACGGTCAGTTCTACCCCCTGGCCGCCCCGGCCCGCGCGATCCGCGACAGTCTCTTCCTTCCGCTCCAGTTTGTCACCGAAGCACTCCCTCGGTTCCAGGCGGAACGGTTCCGCTACGATCCGGGTTCTGCCCGGCTCACCGACCTCGGGGCTCCCGCCACCAGGAGCCCCTCCCCGGTGACCGCCAGAGTACCGGCGGCGCCGGCTCCCCGAGCGCGGCGGGTGACGATCGACCCCGGGCACGGCGGGGTCGACCCCGGGAACCCCGGCCGCTACTTCCCTGCCGGCATCCG
>CAYINH010000314.1:0-3557 GCA_964364615.1 uncultured Gemmatimonadaceae bacterium | reverse complement strand
CTCTCCGGGGATTCGTCTCCCTGGTCGAATCGGGATGGGCCGTGACCCTGGAGAGCGATCTTCCTCCGGACAGCCCGGCTGGATTCGGGGTGTTGGTCCTGGACAGGAGCGGCGAGCCACTGGGCATCATGCTCTACAGTGGCAGCCAGGTGTCGGGTGCCCCGGTCATCGGGGTGATCCGCACCGGCGGCCAGGCAGTGCCCCTGCTGGGCATCCGGGCCGACGTGGCAGGACTGGAAGCCCCTGGATGCCCATTCTTTCCAGACTCCCTCGCCGGCCCCTGAGCCGACCCGGACGTGCGGCAACGGCCCGGCTTGGGCGTTATCATTAGATATGACGCAACCGACTGACCTCCCGTGATTTACGTGTGCATTCCGGTCCGCGACGAGGCCCCGACCATCGGGCTCGTGCTGTGGAAGATCCGGAAGGTCTTCTCCGAGCTGGGCCGGGAGTACCAGATCCTGGTCACCGACGACGGATCCCGGGATTCCACACCCGCGGTGCTCACCCCCTACCTCAACGTGCTCCCGCTCACAGTGCATACGCACCCCGAGCCGCTCGGCTACGCCGCGACGGTGGAGTCGCTCCTCCGCATGGCGCTCGACCGGACCGACCGACCCCGGCGCGATGCGGCGGTCCTGGTGCATGCCGACTTTGCCCATGGCCCCGAATTCCTCCCCGAGATCATCCGGCGACTGGACAGCGGCGCGGATCTGGTGGTCGGTGAGGGCCAACTGACCGGACAGCCGATTCGGGGGATCCGGTGGCTCCGACGGTGGGCCCCGATGCTGGTCCCCTCGGCCATCCGGGTGACGGGAGTGCGGGATATCGTATCGGGATTCATGGCCACCCGGTTGAGCTGCCTTCGCCTCGCGTTGGATCGTCGGCCGGGGCGACTGCTGACCACGGAGGGCTGGGCCGCCAACGCGGAGCTGATCGGCCGACTCGGGGCCGAAGCCAGGCGGGTCGAGACGGTCTCGGTGGTCGAACGCCATGATCTCCGCCAGCGGCCCAGCCGGATCGACCCGTGGGGTACGGCCCGAGCCCTCTGGGCCGCCCGCCCCGCCCTTCGCGCCGCGGCCACCCCGAGATGACCCGGCCCGGCCCGGCGATCTTCGCCCTGGTTGCCCTGCTGGCGACGCCCCTCCTGGCACAGAATGAGGCGTATCCGTTCGGAGTCGGCGAGCGATTCCAGTACTCAGCCAAGCTCGGGTTCCTCCGGCTTGGCACCGGCACCATCCAGGTGGCCGGCGTCGATACCGTCCGGAGCGTCCCGAGTTTCATTTTCCGGTTCTCGCTGGTGGGCGGCAACATCCTCTACCGGATCAACAGCGTCCTCGAATCCCGGACCGGGATCGCGGACTTCCGGTCTCGCCGGTTCACCCAGGACAACAACGAGAACGGCAGGATCTTCCAACGGCACTACGACATCTATCCCGACAGCGGGTTCTACCGGCTGGAGGGTTCCCCGGACCCGCAGCCCACCGTCGATCGCCCGCTCGACGATGCCGCGTTTCTCTACTTCGTCCGGTCCTTCCCGCTCGAGGTCGGCAGGACCTACGAACTCGACTACTACTTCCGGAAAGAGAAGAATCCGCTCCGGATCACGGTCGAGAAGCGGGAGCAGATGGAACTGCCGGATGGCACCAAGGTCGCCTGTCTGGTGGTCCGTCCGGTGATGGGGGACCGGGGCATGTTTGCCGAGCGGTCGGATGCCCGGATCTGGCTCACCGATGATGCCCGGCGGATTCCGGTGCAGATCCGGACCAGGTATCCGTTCGGGACCGTCATCCTTCGGCTGGAGGAGATGGCGCTCGTCAGCCCCACTCCTCGACCCGTGGGGGCCCGCTAGGACTGGCGGCTCCGACCGGTGACCGCCCGGATCACAGGCTTCGGGCTGGCCCTCGGCCTCGGCCTGGCGGCCTGCCGGGCCGCCGCCCCAGGCGGGGGGATTCCACTGGCCATGCCCGACGACCGGTTGAGTGACCTGGTGGCTGCCGCTCTGGAAGCGGATACCCGACTGGATGTGCCCGATTCGCTGTACGCCTCGAATGCCACCATCATCGCCAACGGAAGACCGCGAGTCGCCCCACCCCGATTCGCCGCGATCGGCGTCGGGGGTTCGGTGGCCGTCACCTCAACCCGGTTCGAGGTGCGGTCCGGTGTGGCGTGGGCGTTCGTGGAATACCGCTACGTCTCCGCCGGAGCGGAGTCGGTGCGGGCGGGAAGCGCGACGGTGGTGCTGATAACCGAGGGAGGGGCATGGCGGATTCGCCACGCCCACTCCTCGATGCCCAACGGGGGATCCGACTGAATCAGCTTTCGGTCGGGTTTCCCTTGATGGTATCGCGCACCCGGTCGGCCGTGCCGGGAGAGAAGATCCGGAGTACCATATAGAACAGGAACCCGAGGAAGGCCAGCCAGAGCAACGTGCCGAGGAGCCCCCAGACAAAGCCGAGCAGCTTGAGACCCAGCAGCACCACGGCGGCAAAGACGGCGAAACCTGCTACACTGCGGACCATAGGGTTTTCCTCCTCCAAGGGCCGGCGGATTGTGCCGGGAATGACCGTCCATACGGGCAACGTTTCAATTAGTTTCGTAGGGGTGCCAAGTGTCTGTCAATCCTGATGTTCTGATTGTCGGTGGTGGCGTCGTCGGGGCCGCCTGCGCCAGGGAGCTGGGTCTGGCGGGTCAGTCCGTGACGGTGCTCGACCCCGGCGGCTTCAGCGGTCAGGGGTGGCAGGCGGCTGCCGGGCTGCTGGCCCCGCAGATCGAAGGCGCTTCGGACGAGACGATGCTGGGAATCGGCGTCGCCGGACGAGAGTATTACGTCAGTCACCGGGAGGAACTCGAGACCACCAGCGGCATCGAGATCGGGCTCACCGTGGGGGGGATTGTCCGGCTGGCCACCACCGAAGCCGATGCGGAGCGGCTCCGGGAGCAGGTGGCTCTCCAGCGGCAACATGGGCTGTACTGCGACTGGCTGGACGAGGACGAGGTGAGCGACCGGTGGCCCTGGCTGGCCCGCGGGGCCGGGGCCTTCCTGGCCCCGACCGATGGGGCCCTGGACCCATCGCGCCTGGTCCAGGCTCTCATCGTGGACGGGAACCGGCTGGGGGTGCGCCGGGTGGAAGACCGGGCCACGGGCCTGATCATTCGCTCGGGCCGGGTGCTGGGCGTCCGGGGCCGGGAGGAGTACCATGCCGGCCAGGTCGTCATCGCAGCCGGGGCCTGGTCGGGCCGAATCGAGCAGCTCCCCCGCCCGCTTTCGGTTGAGCCGGTGCGGGGGCAGATGCTGGCGTTTGATCGGCCACGGTCCCTGGACGACTTCATCGCCTACGGCCGAGGCCACTACCTCCTGACTCGGGGCCAGGAAGTCATCGCCGGCTCCACCATGGAGCATGCCGGCTTCTCCCTCGAGGTGACGGAGGCGGGGATCTCGGGCATCCGTGAGGCGGCGATCGGGATCTGCCCCGCTCTGGCCGATCTCAAGGTCTCGCGCACCTGGGCGGGGCTCCGTCCCGGCACCCCGGATGGCCTCCCCATCATCGGCCCGG
>CAYINH010000313.1:0-3558 GCA_964364615.1 uncultured Gemmatimonadaceae bacterium | reverse complement strand
GCACCGTCCCCCGTTCGCCCACCACCGTGATTCCGCCCGCGTAGTTCTTGGGATGGGTCAGCATGGTGACGCTCATCGCGCCCAGGGCTCCCGAACGCCACCGGATGATCGCCACCCCGGTGTCCTCCACTTCGATCCGGCGCGCCAGGGTGGCGGTGAAGGCGTGGACGCTCTCGACCGGGCCGATCAGCCACTCCATCAGGTCGACGTAGTGACTGGCCTGATTCATGAACGCTCCACCGTCGAACTCCCAGGTCCCCCGCCAGTCGGCGCTGTCGTAGTAGGACTGGGGCCTGGTCCACAGCACCGACATCTGCACCAGGTAGATCCGGCCGAACCGACCCTTGTCGATCGCCCGCTTGAGCAACTGGACGGTCGGATTCCTGCGATTCTGCTTGACCACGAAAAGCCTGACCCCGGCCCGATCACAGGCCTCCACCATGGCCAGGCCGTCATGCCATCTGGTCGCCATCGGTTTCTCGGTCACGACGTGACGACCCGCGGCCGCCGCGGCAATCGCCTCCCGCGCGTGCAGTCCGCTGGGCGTGGCCAGCACGACGCAGTCCACTTCGGCGCCCGCCAGCATGGCCTCGATCGAGGGGAAGCCCCGGGCCCCGGTGCGGGCCACCGCGCGTTCGAGCGCCGTGGTATCGACATCCGCGACCGCCACCAGCTCCGCCTCCGACGCGTGGGCTTCGATGGCTTCAATGTGCTTGTCCGCGATCCGTCCGCACCCCACCAGTCCGAAGCGGATCTTCCGTCCGGCCATCGTCATTCACTCCTCGTTTCGCGACGGGGAGCGGTGCCGTTGCCCCGGTGAGCTGGGCGACCTGCCAGGGCTCGGCCCGGATCGTCAGGGCCACTTCCTCCCCCAGGTCTTCCCGGGAGACCACTTCCCCTGCCCGATAGGCCGCCGCCAGCCGGGCACCGTCGGTGGCCGGGATCAGAATCCGGACCGCTGGCCGCAGCGCCGCCGCGTGCCGCCGGAGCACCTCCCGCAGCGTCCGCAGCCCGTCGGTCCGCATCGTGGTGGTCAGCACGGAGTCGGGAAAGAGCCCGGCCACCCGGTTGGCCACCGCCACCTCGTCGTCCACCAGATCGACCTTGTTGAAGAGCATCAGGCCGGGGTGGTCACCCATCCCCAACTCGTTCAACACCCCATGCACGACCTCGACCTGCTCCTCCCAGTCATGATGACTGACGTCCACCACGTGCAGCAGCAGGTCGGCCTCTCGGCCCTCTTCCAAGGTCGCCCGGAAACTGGCGACCAGATGGTGCGGCAGCTTTCTGATGAACCCCACCGTGTCGCTGATCCGGGCTCGCAGGCCTTCCCCCAGATCGATCTCCCGGGTCAGGGTGTCGAGCGTGGCAAAGAGCCGGTCCTCGACGACAATGTCGTGTTCCCCGGTCAGGGCCCGCAGGATGCTCGACTTGCCGGCGTTGGTATACCCCACGATGGCGGCGGTCAGCATCGGCTGACGCCCGGCCCGGACCGTCTGGCGGTGCTGCTCCACCGACGCCAGCTTGCCCTTCAGGTGCTGGATCTTCTTCCGGATCATCCGGCGGTCGGTTTCCAGCTGGGTTTCGCCCGGGCCCCGCAGACCGATACCACCCCGGATCCGGGAAAGGTGGGTCCACATCCGGGTCAGCCGCGGGAGCAGGTACTCCAACTGCGCCAGTTCGACCTGCAGCTTGGCCTCATGGGACTTGGCCCGGGTCGAGAAGATATCGAGAATCAGCTCGGCCCGATCCATGACCCGGGCCTTCAACTCCCGCTCCAGGTTGGCACCCTGGACCGGGGTGAGTTCATCGTCAAACACCACGAGGGTGGCGCCCAGCTCCAGGATCAGCAGCCGCAGCTCCTCGACCTTGCCCTCCCCGATCAGGGTGGCCGCGCTGCGGGTAACGACCTGTTGCGACAGCCGCCCGACCACCTCGCCCCCGGCGGTGTCCACCAGCTGAGCCAGTTCATCGAGATGCTCGTTGAGGCTCGCGACGTCCCGGGACCCCTTGCGGGGGGCGGCGACGAGGATCACCCGCTCGGCGGGGTCGCGGACGTTGATCAGATCAGGAATACCGTGCCCTCCATTGCGCTGCGGGACTGTCCGGAAAATAGCGCCTCACCGCTGCCGACGCTCCGCCCACCACGCCAGCCGCTCGGCAACCCGCTTCTCGTAGCCCCGCTCGCCCGGGTGATAGAATGTCTGCCCCGCCAGCCCCTCCGGCAGATATTGCTGGTCCACATACCCGCCCGGGTCATCGTGCGGGTACTGATACTCGGCTCCGTACCCCATGTCCTTCATCATCCGGGTCGGGGCGTTCCGGAGATGGATCGGCACCGGTTCGGCCGGCGTCTCCCGCGCCGCGGCGAGGGCCGCCTGCAGCGCCAGCACCGTGGAGTTGGACTTGGGCGCGGTGGCGAGGTAGATCGTCATCTCGGCCAGCGGGAGGTAACCCTCCGGCGGGCCCAGCATGTGGAAGGCGTCCCGCGCCGCGACCGCCAGCCGCAGGGCCTCAGGATCGGCGAGGCCGATGTCCTCGGCGGCCATCGCGATCGCCCGCCGGAAGATGGTCATCGGGTCCTCTCCACCCTCCAGCATCCGCGCCATCCAGTACAGCGCGGCCTGTGGGTCGCTCCCGCGCAGGGACTTGTGATAGGCGGAGAGGATGTTGAAGTGCTCCTCGCCCGTCTTGTCGTGCACCGGCATCCGACGGGCAAGGGCCTGCCCGACCAGCTCCCGGTCGATGGTGCCGCGCGGCCCCACGCTCTGGGCACAGGCCTCGAGGACGGTGAGGGCGCGCCGGGCATCGCCGGCCGCCTGCTCGGCCAGGAGCTCAAGCGCCCCATCCTCCAGCCTCAGGTTGAGCGCACCCAGCCCTCGATCGCTGTCGGACAGGGCGCTCGTAATGAGCTGCCGCAGGTCATCAGGACCCAGAGGCTCGAGCACGAAGACCCGGGTGCGGCTAAGCAGCGCGCCGTTGAGCTCGAAGCTCGGGTTCTCGGTGGTAGCGCCGATCAGGGTGACGGTCCCCCGTTCGACGTGGGGGAGGAAGGCGTCCTGCTGGCCCCGGTTGAATCGGTGGATTTCGTCGCAGAAGAGAATCGTCCCGCGACCCAATGCCCGTCGCCCCTCGGCATCGCGAATGATCTCCCGCACCCGCTGGACACCCTCGGTGGCAGCGCTGAAGGACACGAACTCGCGGTCGGTGTAGCGGGCGATCAGGTAGGCCAGCGAGGTCTTGCCGCTTCCCGGTGGCCCCCAGAAGATGACCGACCCGATGGTGCCCCGGCGGATCGCCTCGCCGAGGGCCTTCCCCTCCCCGAGCAGGTGGGACTGCCCGAGGTACTCCTCCAGAGTGCTCGGCCGCATGCGGGCGGCCAGCGGGGCCGGCACCTCGAACAGACTCACCCCGGGTGGCCCGCCAGCAGGTTGAGCAGGAGAACCGCGAGGGCGCCACCAAAGAAGGCGGCCGGAACCACCCAGCCGCGCCGGCCCTGAATCTCCGGCACCAGATTGGACGCCGCCACATAGAGGGTGACGCCGGCGGCGATCGCGA
>CAYINH010000312.1:0-3559 GCA_964364615.1 uncultured Gemmatimonadaceae bacterium | reverse complement strand
AAGAAATCGGACCGCAGCACCGGCGGCTGCCGGAAGCGCCCCTCCTCCTCCTGCCCGATCCGGTGGCAGATCGTCCGGATGGCCTCGGCGCACGCCCCCCGGAGTTCGGCCGGAATCGAGATCGTCACTTCCTCCAGCGTCAACTCCTCAAGCCGGGCGAGCTGGTGCAGCTGCTGTTCCAGCACGAACGCCCGACGCAGTCGTCCCACCTCGTCCCCCACCCCGACCTCATCGGCGTGCCGGTTGACCATGGTGAACCGCGCGTTGATGAACGCCTCGGTCCGGGCCACCGCCGCCGCCAGATCATAGTTCGATCGGGAATTGGTGATCCCGCAGCCGATGATCTGCCGATCCCCGTCCAGGACGAGCGCCTTGGTGGTGGTGGACCCGAGGTCAATCCCGACGACGTAGCTCATGCCGATTTCCCCAGTCGGCGGGCATCGATCATCTGGAAGTAGCTCTCCAGCCGGTTCTTGATGTTGGCGGCCGAGAAGTACCGCGGATCCACCAGATCGGACTCGATGAAACCCCCGGGGATGCCGGTCCGCCGTTCCACCTCGCGGAGAATCACCAGCTGGCCCGCGGAGAATGAATTGCAGGACTTGACCGAGTTGATCAGGAACCCGTCCGCCTGATACTCATGGATGTACCGGACCAGCATGTCGATCCGGGCCGGCAGATTGAGATTGGTGTAACAGCCGCTGCAGTAGTCCGCCAGAGTCCCCAGAGGGTCCGTCGGATCATGGCGGAAGCCGAAATCGTAGGTTCCCCCGACCTTGGTGTAGGTCGAGGCGACCACCACCGCCCCCTCATCCGAAAACATCTTCCAGAAGTCCCGGAAGCTCGTCCAGTTGGGAGGCCCTTCGACCACCAGACGATAGCGTTGCTCGTTGAGCGGTCCGTCCGGGGTGACGGGGCCGAGCCCGGCCGCTGCCCGCTCCTCCACTTCCTCCCGGAGCGCCCGGTAGTAGTCCACTCCCTCCTGGGTGCCCCGGAAGGCGCTGAACATGGGGCCGACGTAGTAGACCGCCCCGAAGTACCCGTCGATCGGACTGGGGGTGAGCTTGCCGGCCTGGAGCACCGCGACCAGATCATCCTCCGCCTGGGCCGAGAGGGTGAGATGATGCCGGAGCTTCTCCTCGTCATAGGGCCGGCCGGTGGCCCGCTCCAGGGCGGGAATCACCTGCTCCCGGAGCTGCCGCAGCATGTACTCCCGGTGCTCTGGCTCGAGTACCCCGTCGCCCTGGTACGGCACGTGGAAGAACACCACGGGACAGTCGTACTCCTCCCGCAGCAGCTCGAACCACTTCATGAAGGTGTAGCACCCGGTGTAGGACAGCAGGAGCAGGTCCGGCTTCGGGAGACGGGTTCCCATCGGACCCATGTTGCCCCCTCGCAGCATGCCGATATCGCACTTGACATAGGTGCAGACATCCTCGGAGTGCCCCGCCCGTTCCGCCTCCGCCACGTAGTCGCCGGACAGCTTCCGCATCCCGGATTGGAGCGCGTTGATTTCCGGAAGCACCGGCAGGGCGCCGAAGGAGCGGATCAGTTCGGTCAGATTCCCCGGGACGAAGGTGTAGACCACCGGCTCGCCGGTCTCCCGGGCCTGCTCCAGCCGGTCGAAGTGGCTGGCGAGCATCTCCTTCTGCAGCAGCATCGAGCGGTCCTTGAGTGCCTCGGCCATCAGCCACCTCCCCACAGCTTGATGGAATCGGAGAAAGTGCCGGCCTGCTCACGGAATTGCTGGAACTGGCCGGTGTTCTCGGCGTACTTGAAGGCGATACAGGGGATCTGCCGCTGTTCGGCGCCGGCCCGCAGCATCGGCTGGTCGAGCAGGGCGGGGTCGCAGAAACTGGGGGTGGCGAAGATGATCCCGTCCGCCCCGGCGGCGGCCACCTGTTCTCCCATCAGGCGTCGCTTTCCCCCCGGGTCCCCTTCGTAGAGCACCGAGGTCCGGAGTTCGGTGTGGACCAGGGCCTCGGCCAGGGCCCGCACCGGGTCCCCGCCCGACCCCACTTCGCGTCTCAGGAACCGGTTCCCCAGCAGAAAATCGTCGTCCACGACGTAGCAGCCGGCCCGTTCGATCGACTTGATGAGCCCCATGGGTGGCTGCTCGCAGAAGGCCCCCACCACGATCACCCGGCTGTTGTCGCGCGGACGACCCGGAGCGGCCTCCACCGCAGCCAGGTATCCGCGCGCCTGGGTGAGGAACACCTCGGCGGGCGCCACTTCGCCGGCCCGGAGCAGCAGGTAGAGTTCCTCGGTCGGCACGTCCCACGGCCGCTCCCGCCGAACCCGGTAGAGCTCCCGAATGACCCGGCGCACCTCTTCGTGGCGCGCGATCGCCGCCCAGACATCCTCGTCGGCCACGTTGCGGCCCGACACGGCCGAGAGGTCCTTGACCAGATGGCGCAGCTCCCCGTCCCAGAACTCCACCGCGGTCGCAGGGTCGGGGACCTGGGGCAGGTCGAGATACCGCACGTAGACGTCGGGATACAGCAGCTTCCAGATGCCGGACAGATTCCGGATGACGTCGCAGGTGGAGGGAAAGAGGAGGGCGGAGAGGAAGTCGAGCCGCCCCGACTGGGCGAGTTCGATCACCGACCGCGGCAGATGGCAGATATAGGATTGGTAGAAGGCGTCGCCCTTGATCGTCTCCAGCAGATCCCCCGCCCCATGAATCCCGACAGGGAGGAACCCGCAGGCCTCGAGGATTTCCCTGGGCGCGTAGACCGGGAGATAGCCGCCGGCCCGCCCCTCGGGGTGGTCCGCAAGCCATTGTCGGACCGCAGGGAAGGTCAGGTCCTCGTAGAGGTTTCGAGCCCAGTCGATGACTTCCGTTCGCTGCATCCGCCCCTCGGCAGCCCAGGGAATGGCCTGGCATCCAAAAGTGAACGAACGTTCGTTATATTATATTACCGCTTCGGGATCCCTTTGGCCAGCCCCTGGGGGCCCGGGCACAGAGCGGACTTCCACCCACCGGACGGCCGGCTTGACCCACCCCGGGGTCAAACGCCTGGCCGAGGAGCGCACCATGGGAATCAGCCTGGCAGGGACCATCGGCCAACAGGTCGGCGTCGTCGGATCCGGCCAGATCGGCCCGGACATCGCCCTCTACTTTGCCAAGGCCCTCCATGCCGAGGGGACCCGGGTCCTGCTGGTGGACATTGCCCCCGAGCCACTCGTGCGGGGCCAGGAGAAGATCGAACGCAAGGTGGCCAAGGGCCGCGACACGGGCGCCTTCAGCCCCGCGGTGGCGGCCGGAATCCTGGCGGCCATCAGCTACAGCACCGACGACGGCCTGCTCGCCGGGGCGGGGCTGGTGATCGAGGCGGCCACGGAGGACCTGGCCGTCAAGCGATCCATCTTCGCCCGACTGGAGGCCGTCTGCGGCCGGTCGGCGGTCCTGGCTTCCAATTCATCCCACATTGAGCCGGGGGAGATCTTCGCCGAGCTCCGCCACCGGGAGCGGGCGCTGGTGGTGCATTACTTCTTCCCGGCCGAGCGCAACCCGCTGGTGGAGATCGTCCCGGCCGCAGCGACCGACCCGGCATGC
>CAYINH010000311.1:0-3579 GCA_964364615.1 uncultured Gemmatimonadaceae bacterium | reverse complement strand
CAGGGGGTGGAACTGGAGGACGATGTCTTCTGCGGCCCCAGTTGTGTCTTCACCAATGTGCTCAATCCCAGAAGCCAGGTCTCCCGGAAGGACGAATACCAGCGCACTCTGGTCCGGCGGGGGGCCACCATCGGCGCCAACGCTACCATCGTCTGTGGGGTCACCCTCGGGGCCTACAGCTTCATCGGGGCCGGGGCGGTCGTCACCGCGGACGTCCCCGCCTACGGCTTGATGCTGGGGGTACCGGCCCGACGGGTCGGCTGGATCTGTGCCTGTGGGGTCCGGCTCCCTGAGGCCGATGGGGTGGTGACCTGCGGGGCCTGCGGGGCCGGCTACCTGGAGGATGCCGCTGGGCTTCGGCCCCGTTGATTCCCCCGGTTCGAATAGGTAACTTTTTGTGTTCTAATGGCTTGCGGTTTCTCGCCCGCGGCGCCCGACCGATCCCGGGATGCGCCCGGGCGAGCGCCGTTGTGGAGTTGTTTGTTCTTCGACTGGAGCGCACTTGCACGTCCCCCTGCTGGACCTGACCCTGCAGCACCGGGCGATTCGTGATAAGGTGATGGCGGCCGTGACCTCGGTCATCGACCGGCAGCAGTTCATCATGGGACCCGAGATCGCCATTCTGGAAGCTGCGGTGGCGGAGCTGTGCCGGACCAGTCACGGGATCGCCTGCGCCTCGGGGACCGACGCCCTGCTGCTGCCGCTCAAGGCGCTTGAGTTGCAGCCGGGGGACGAGGTCATCGTCCCGGCCTTCACCTTCTTCGCCAGCGCCGGTGCCGTCGCCAATGCCGGGGGCACCCCGGTCTTTGTCGACATCGACCCGGCGAGCTTCAATCTCTCGCCCGCGGCGGTCGAGGCGGTGATCACTCCGAGGACCAGAGCGATCGTGGTGGTCCATCTGTTCGGTCAGATGGCCCCGATCGAGGCGATCCTCGCCCTGGCTGAGCGGCGGGGCATCCCGGTCATCGAGGACGCGGCCCAGGCCATTGGGGCCCGGCGGCGGATCGGCGGGCAATGGCGGATGGCCGGCGAGCTGGGCTGGGTCGGCACCTTGTCGTTCTTTCCCACCAAGAACCTCGGCGGATACGGGGACGGGGGAATGATCTTAACCTCCGACCCTTCCACGGCGGGGCGGCTGGCCCGGCTCCGGCTCCACGGCGGTGCCAAGCAGTACCACCACGACGAGATCGGGACCAACAGCCGGCTGGATTCGCTCCAGGCGGCCGTGCTTCTCGCCAAGCTCCCGTACCTGGCCGGATGGAGCGCAGCCCGGCGGGAGCGAGCGGCCCGGTACGCGACCGGGTTGGCGGACCTGGCCGGGATCCAGACCCCGGGGACCGATCCGGAGAACGAGCACATCTTCCATCAGTACACGGTTCGGGCAGAGCGGCGCGACGCACTTCAGGCGTACCTGCGCGCGCGGGAGATCGGGTCGGCGATCTACTACCCGGTCCCGCTCCATCTCCAGCCGTGCTTCGCGCATCTCGAGTATGCCCGTGGCCGGTTGCCCGAGACCGAGCGCGCGACCGACCAGGTCCTGTCCCTCCCGGTGTATCCGGAGCTGACGGATGCCCAGCAGGATTGGGTGATCGATTCGATCCGGGCCTTCTATGCCAAACGCTGACCGCTCCCCCAAGGAGACAAGATGTCGCACGCTGAGGTTCTGATCCAGAAGGCCGAAAACCGCGACGTCCTGTTTGGGGTCGTCGGGTTGGGGTACGTCGGGTTGCCCTTGGCGGTCGAACTCGGCAAGGCCGGCTTCCGAGTGCTGGGCCACGACATCTCGGAGAAGGTGGTGACCGGGCTGGCGGCCGGACACTCCCACATCAAGGATGTCCCCGACAGCGATCTGCGGGAGATCCTGGAGGCCGGGCGGTTCACCGTCACGACCGATGCGGCGCGACTGCGGGAGGCGGACGCGATCTCGATCTGTGTCCCGACCCCGCTCTCGAAATTCAAGGACCCCGACGTCAGCTACATCGTGGCGGCCACCGAGGCGGTCAAGAAGTCGCTGCGGCCGGGGCAGGCCATCATCCTGGAGAGCACCACCTATCCCGGAACCACCCGGGAGATCATGCTGCCGGCCCTGGAGTCCACCGGACTCAAGGTGGGAGAGGACTTCTTTCTGGCCTTCAGCCCGGAACGGGTGGATCCCGGCAACCTGGTGTGGACCACCCGGAACACCCCGAAGGTGGTGGGTGGGATCACCGCCGACTGTACCCGGGTCGTCGCGGCCCTCTACCGGCCGGCCATCGAGACGGTCGTGGCGGTACCGGACACCGAGACCGCCGAGTTGGTGAAGCTGTTGGAGAACACGTTCCGGAGCGTGAACATCGGGCTGGTGAACGAGATGGCGATCGTGTGCGACAAGCTCGGAGTCAACGTCTGGGAAGTGATCGAAGCGGCCGCCACCAAGCCGTTCGGGTTCATGAAGTTCCTTCCCGGGCCGGGGCTCGGGGGCCACTGCATCCCGATCGACCCGCATTATCTCGCCTGGAAGATGCGGGGCCTCAACTACAAGACCCGGTTCATCGACCTGGCCGGGGAACTCAACACCGAGATGCCCCTGTTCTGGGTCCGCAAGGTGGCGGAGGGGCTGAACGATGCAGGGAAGGCAGTCCGCGGTTCCACGGTGCTGGTGATCGGGGTCGCCTACAAGCGGGACATCGACGACATCCGGGAGAGCCCGGCCCTGGACATCATCCGGCTGCTGGAGACCCAAGGGGCCACGGTGCGCTATCACGATCCGTTCGTTCCCCGGTTTGTCGAGGACGGGCATGAGATGAGTTCGGTGCCGTTGACGGCTGGGGAGATTCAGGCGGCGGACTGTGTGATGGTGGTGACCGACCACACGTCCCTGGACTATGAGCTGATCCGGGTCCACGCCCGGGCGGTGGTGGATACCAGGAACGTGCTGGCCCGGACCCGGTAGTGAGGCGGGGGTGAAGGTCAGCGGGTTCACCTTTGTCCGGAACGGGATCGGACTCGGGTATCCCTTCGAGGCCTCGATCCGTTCGATCCTCCCGATCGTCGACGAGTTCGTCGTCTGTGTCGGGGCCGGGGAGGATGCCACCCGGGACCGGGTGACGGCCATCGGGGACCCCCGGATCCGGATGGTGGATTCCGTCTGGAACGAAGGGATGCGGGATCGGGGGTTCGTCTACGCGCAGCAGAAGATGATCGCCCACTTCAACTGCACCGGGGACTGGGCGTTCTACCTCGAGGCCGACGAAGTGGTGCACGAGCAGGACCTCCCGACCGTTGTCAAGGGGATGGAACGGTATCTGGACCGTCCCGAGGTCGAGGCGCTGGCCTTCGACTACCTTCACTTCTACGGGACCCCGTCCCAGGTGGCGGACAGTCCGGCCTGGTACCGCAAGGCCGTGCGGATCGTCCGGAATGCGGTGCGGATCTACTCGCCCGACGGGTTATTCTTCGCGGTGCTGGGGTCGAACCTGCGCGGTCGGTATCCCACGGCGGCAGCAGTGGGAGTCCCGATTTATCATTACGGCCATGTGCGCTCGGTGGCGAACATGGCGCGGAAGGTGAGCGGCCTCCTGGAGAAGGAGACGCCAGCGG
>CAYINH010000310.1:0-3592 GCA_964364615.1 uncultured Gemmatimonadaceae bacterium | reverse complement strand
GTCCCGATGGTCGGGGCCAGTGGGGCGATCAGCGGGGTGATGGGGGCGTACATCGTCCTCTACCCCAGGGTCCGGGTGCACATGCTCACCTTCTTCATCCTGCCGTTCCGGTTCGTGGTCCCGGCCTGGGGGATGCTCGGCTACTGGTTCCTGCTCCAGTTGGTCGGGACCATTCCGGCGGTGGCGAGCGAGGGCGGAGGGGTGGCGTTTGCGGCCCACGTCGGCGGGTTTGCCGCCGGCATGGTGCTGATCGGTCTGTTCAAGGACCGCGGCCTGATTGCCAGGCGGAATCAGGCGCTTCGCTGGTCAGGCTGGCGGGTGTAGCCCGGGCGGCGGTGTCGCCGCCCGGGCCCCAGTGTCTGGCGGTCTAGGGAGTCGGGTTTGCCGGCACTTCCAGGAACCCGATGTGGCAGCTGATGCGCCACTGACCGTCGGTTCCCAATCGGTACTCGGCGGCCCACCGCCAGTTGTCAGTGCGGGTGGATCCGTTCACGTCCTTGTCGAACGAGGCGGTTCCACCGGCGGTGGCCACGGTCGGGGCAGGGGCCCCGGCAGAGGTCACCGTGATCTCGGCCCGGGTGACCTTCTGGGCGGAGAAGTACCCGCCAAACAGGGCCTCGAGGTTGGCCCGCCCCGTTGTGGTGGGCGACCCGTCGAATGCCGCGGTGGCATCCCCGGTGTAGTGCTGCCCGACGGCGGCGGCGTCCCCTCCCGCGCAGTCCGTAACCCATTGGCATGACAACCACTTCCTTCCGCGCTACCATTTAGCCATGACCAGTACCAGAAGCGCCGCCCGCTACGGCGCCGGTTGGGGGCAGCGGGCCGCCCTTCCCGAGCCGCCGGCCGCCTCGTTTCCCCGGAATCCGGGGATTCCCCTGGACCTCTCCTGGGTCAGGGATGTCCGCATCAACCGGAGCGCGGTCGAACGCCGGGCAGCGACCATCGGCGCCCGACGCACCGTCAAGAAGGAATGGCAGCTGGCCTGGCTGCTCCGGGCCATCACCCTGATGGACCTGACCACCCTGTCGGGGGATGACACCGCCGGTCGGGTCCGGCGGCTCTGCGGCAAGGCCCGGAGACCGGTGCGCCGGGATCTGCTGGAGGCGCTGGGGGCCGAATCGCTGGATATCAAGGTGGCCGCCGTCTGCGTCTACCACACCTTCGTGGAGACGGCGGTCGAGGCGCTCAAGGGGAGTGGGATTCCGGTGGCGGCGGTGAGCACCGGCTTCCCGGCGGGCCTGTCACCCCTCGATACCAGACTCCGGGAAATCGAGGCCTCGGTCTCCGCGGGCGCCCAGGAGATCGACATCGTGATCACCCGGTCCCATGTCCTGACCGGCAACTGGCCCGCCCTGTATGACGAGGTCCGGGCGTTCAGGGAGGCGTGCGGCGCGTCCCACCTCAAGACCATCCTCGGCACCGGGGATCTGGGCACCTTGCGGGATGTGGCCCGGGCCAGCGTGGTCTGCATGATGGCCGGCGCCGACTTCATCAAGACGTCGACCGGCAAGGAGCCGGTCAATGCCACTCTCCCGGTTGGGCTGGTCATGGCTCGGGCGATCCGGGAGTTTCGGGCCCGGACAGGGCATACGATCGGTCTCAAGCCCGCCGGCGGGATCCGGACCGCGAAGCAGTCGCTCGAGTGGCTGGCGATGATCAAGGAGGAGCTGGGGGACCGGTGGTTGCGGCCCGACCTCTTCCGCTTCGGCGCCAGCACGCTGCTGGCCGACATCGAACGGCAACTGGAACACGGCGTCACCGGCGCCTACTCCGCCTATCACCGTCACCCCGTCGGGTGAGCGAGGAACCCTGATGCCCAGTATCCCCGAGTTGTTTGCCACGATGGAGTGGGGCCCGGCGCCGGAAGCCGCCGGGCAGGCCGAGGCGTGGCTCGACCGGCACGGACGGAAGTTCGGTCACTGGATCGGCGGCGGCTGGGTGGAGCCCTCCGGAGAGGAGTGGTTCGAGACCATCAACCCGGCCAACCGGCAGACGCTGGCGCGGGTGGCCCAGGGGAGCGCCGCCGACGTGGATCGCGCGGTGCGGACCGCCCGGGAGGCGCAGCAGGCGTGGTGGGCGCTGGGCGGGCATGGCCGGGCGCGGCAACTCTATGCCATCGCCCGCCAGATTCAGCGACAGAGTCGGCTCTTCGCGGTGGTGGAATCGCTCGACAATGGCAAGCCGATTCGGGAGTCGCGGGACATCGACATCCCGCTGGTCGCTCGCCACTTCTACCACCACGCCGGGTGGGCCCAGTTGATGGAGCAGGAACTTTCCGGCTATGGGCCGGTGGGCGTGGTCGGCCAGATCATCCCGTGGAACTTCCCGCTCCTGATGCTGGCCTGGAAGATTGCCCCGGCGCTGGCGATGGGGAACACCGTGGTGCTCAAGCCGGCCGAGTTCACCTCGTTGCCGGCACTGCTCTTTGCCGAGCTGTGTGGTGAAGCCGGGCTTCCTCCCGGGGTCGTCAACATCGTGACCGGTGACGGCGCCACCGGCGCGGCCCTGGTCGACCATCCCGAGGTGGACAAGATCGCCTTCACCGGCTCCACCGAGGTGGGCCGGATCATCCGGGCGGCCACGGCGGGGAGCGGCAAGAAGCTTTCGCTCGAGCTGGGGGGGAAGTCGCCGTTCATCGTGTTTGACGATTCCGACCTCGACAGCGTGGTCGAGGGGGTGGTGGACGCGATCTGGTTCAATCAGGGTCAGGTCTGCTGTGCCGGATCCCGCATCCTGGCGCAGGAGGGTATCGCCGAGAGTCTGGTGGCGCGGCTCAAGGTCCGGATGGAGACGCTCCGGGTGGGGGACTCGCTCGACAAGGCCATCGACATCGGCGCGATCGTGGCCCCGGTCCAGTTGGAGCGGATCGAGGCGCTGGTGGCGCAGGGCAAGGAGGAGGGTGCCGAGTGCTGGCAGCCCAGCTGGAGCTGCCCCACCGAGGGCGTCTTCTATCCGCCGACCCTGTTCACCGAGGTGTCGCCGGCGGCGACCATCGCGCAGGTTGAGATTTTCGGTCCGGTGGTGGTGCTGATGACCTTCCGGACGCCTGACGAGGCGGTGGAACTGGCCAACAACACCCGGTACGGGCTGGCGGCCAGCATCTGGACCGAGAATATTAACACGGCGCTCGATATCGCGCCGCGGGTCAAGGCCGGCACGGTCTGGATCAACTGTACCAATGTGTTTGACGCCGCCTCAGGTTTCGGGGGCTATCGGGAGAGCGGGTTCGGGCGCGAAGGTGGCAAGGAAGGGCTCTGGGAGTACCTGGTCCCGCTGGCCTCATCCTCCACGCCGGCTCTCCGCGCACCGGTTGGCGGCGAGCCGGTGCTCCGGGAGGGTGTGGATCGGACCGCCAAACTCTACATCGGGGGCAAGCAGGCCAGGCCCGATGGCGGGTACAGCCGGATGATCCATGACTTTGCCGGTGGGGCGGTCGCCGAGGTTGGCGAGGGGAATCGCAAGGACATCCGGAATGCGGTTGAGGCGGCCCGGAAGGCGGAGCGGGGCTGGGCCACGGCCACGGCGCACCTGCGCGCTCAGGTTCTCTACTTTCTGGCCGAGAATCTGAGTATTCGCGCGACCGAGTTGACCG
>CAYINH010000309.1:0-3617 GCA_964364615.1 uncultured Gemmatimonadaceae bacterium | reverse complement strand
CATCCGGAGGTCCAGTACACCTATGCCACCCTGGGCGGCGGTCTCGCGGGCGCAGTCGACGTGGGATCGATCTACGTTCGGCTGACCCCGAAACATGAGCGCCACCTCTCCGCCAATCAGATTGGCGACCAGATCCGCCACGATCTGGGCGCAATCGGCGGCGTCAAGCTCGCCGTCTTCACCCACGAAATGGGCGGCGGGCGGAAGCAGCTTCAGCTGGATATCCGGGGAGACGACCCGGTGGTACTGGCCCAGGTCGCAGATCAGCTCGCCCCCCTCATCAGCCGGATCCCTGGCGTCGTGGATCTGGGCCTTTCCACCAAGGGACAGAAGCCGGAGATCACGGTGGACATCGACCGGGGATTGGCGGGGTCCCTCGGGATCACAGTCGGTCAGGTGGCCCAGGCCCTTCGGCCCGCCTTTGCCGGAATCGACGCTGGGGACTGGATCGACCCCAGTGGAGAGACCCGGGACGTCCGGATCCGGCTTTCGCCGGAATCGCGGCAGCGGGTCAATGACCTCCGGCAACTGCCCCTGATCGTCCAGACCGCCACGGGACTGACCACGATCCCGCTGGGGCAGATCGCCACCGCCTCGACCGGTATCGGTCCGGCGGTCATCGATCACCTCAATCGGGACCCGGTGATCACGGTGGGATGGAACGTGTCGGGCCGTTCGACCGGCCAGGTGATGACCGACGTTCGGGCGGCGATCGCCGGGGTCACGCTGCCCGGCGGCGTCATCACCACCGAGGGGGGCGACGCGGAACAGCAGAGCGAGATCTTCCTGCGGATCTTCCAGGCGCTCGGCGTTGCCGTGTTGCTGATGTACCTCATCCTGGCCATGCAGTTTGGCTCCTTCGTGGATCCGCTGGCCATCATGCTGTCGCTGCCGCTGTCCCTGATCGGCGTGATGCTGGCGCTGGCGGTCACCGGGCTGACCATCAACATCATGAGCCTGATCGGGGTCATCCTGCTGATGGGGATCGTGGCCAAGAACGCCATCCTGCTCATAGATTTCGCCAAGTGGGCACGGGAACGCGACGGGCTCCCGCTCCGTGAGGCGCTGATCGAGGCCGGTGCGATCCGGCTCCGCCCGATCCTGATGACCACCTTTGCCCTGGTGGCCGGGATGATCCCGATCGCCCTGGGCAGTGGGGAGGGCGCCCAGTTCCGGAGCCCGCTCGGGGTGGCGGTCATCGGAGGGGTCATCACCTCGACCCTCCTCACCCTGGTGGCGATTCCGACGTATTACGAGATCCTGGACCAGATGCGCGAGGGATTCCTCAAGCTCGTTCAACGACTGGTTCGACCGGCCGCTCCGACCCCGTCGGGAGCCGCCACGACTGAAGGCTGAGCCGGTCCGTCCGGCGGAGATCGCATGGAGACGAAGCGGAAGGTCACACTGCAGAGCGCCTGGCGTGAATCCCGGGAGTTGATTCACCGCTACCGATCCCGGCTTCTGGTCGGCCTCGTCCTGATGGTGATCAGCCGGCTGGCCGGACTGGCCCTGCCAGTGAGCTCGAAGTACCTGATCGACACGGTGATGGTCAATCGCCGGCTCGATCTGCTGCTCCCGATCGCGGCGCTCGTGCTCGTGGCCACGCTGGTCCAGGCCGCCTCCGGCTTTGCCCTCTCCCAGCTGCTTGGGGTGGCGGCCCAGCGCGCGGTCACCGAAATGCGGCGGACCGTCGAAGCCCACGTCCTGCGGCTCCCGATCAGTCGGTTCGACGCGACCCAGACCGGGATCCTGATCTCCCGGATCATGACCGACGCGGAAGGAATCCGGAACCTGGTCGGGACCGGCCTGGTCCAGCTCACCGGCGGCCTCTTCACCGCCACGATCGCGCTGGGCGTCCTCTTCTGGCTCAACTGGCAGCTCACCGCCAGCACCCTGCTCTTCCTGGCCCTGTTCGGCGGCGGCATGGGGTACGCCTTCAAGCGGCTGCGCCCGATCTTCCGGGAGCGCAGCAAGATCTACGCGGGCGTCACCGGCCGGCTGGCGGAATCGCTGGGCGGGATCCGGATCGTCAAGTCCTACGTGGCCGAGCGACGGGAGGACCTGATCTTCACCCGCGGCGTGCATACCCTGTTCCGCAACATCGCCACCTCGATTACGGCCGTGTCGGGGATTGGCGCCCTCGCCACCGTGGTGATCGGCGCGATCGGCGCCCTGATGATCGTGGTCGGTGGACGCTCGGTGCTGCTCGGGGTCATGACCATGGGCGACTTCGTGATGTACGTCTTCTTTGTCGGGATGGTGGCCGCCCCGCTGGTCCAGATCGCCTCGATCGGCACCCAGGTCTCCGAGGCGTTCGCCGGGCTGGACCGGATCCGTGAACTGATGGCGATGGGTACCGAGGATGACGAGGACCGCGACCGGTCACCGGTGCCACCGCTCAAGGGAGCGGTCGAGTTCCAGCAGGTGGATTTCCAGTACGTTCCCGATACCCCGGTGCTGCGCGGAGTCTCCTTTGTGGCGGCCCCCGGGACCACCACGGCGCTGGTAGGATCCTCCGGCTCCGGGAAGAGCACCCTGATGAGTCTGGTGATGGCATTCAACCGTCCCCTGTCGGGGCGGGTGATGATCGATGGCGTTGACCTGCAGCAGTTCAAGCTCCGGGAATACCGGTCCCAGCTGGGCATTGTGCTGCAGGACAATTTCCTGTTCGACGGAACCGTCACCGAGAACATCCGGTTCTCCCGACCGGATGCCCCCATGGACGACGTCCTGGCGGTGTCCATCATCGCCCACTGCGACGAGTTCATTCAGGGGTTCCCCGAGCGCTACGACACGGTGGTGGGGGAGCGGGGGGTCAAACTCTCTGGCGGCCAGCGCCAGCGCATCGCGATCGCCCGGGCCATTCTGGCGGATCCGGCCATTCTGCTGCTTGACGAGGCCACCTCCAGCCTGGACAGTGAGAGCGAGGCCCTGATTCAGGATGGACTGGCCAACCTCCGCCGGGGCCGGACCACCTTCGTGATCGCCCACCGGCTCTCCACCATCATGAGTGCGGACCAGATTCTGGTGCTGGAAGAAGGGCAGATTGTGGAGCGAGGCACCCACCCCGAGTTGCTGGCGCTCGACGGGCGCTACAAGCAGCTGTACGACAAGCAGTATCGGCTGGAGATGAACCGGTTCATCAACCCCGGGGAGGACTTCACGCCCGACCTCCCCTCCGCGGAACTGCCCGGAGCCTCGGCCTAGCCGGTTATCCCTCAGGCAGCCTGATCGGCAGCCGCCGGCTCCGGTAGCCGGTCGCCGCAAAGACCGCATTCGCCACCGCCGGCGCGATCGGCGGCAGGGCCGGTTCTCCGACCCCGCCCGGGTTGTCCCCGCTGGGCACCAGCACCACTTCCACCACCGGCATCTCGTCGATCCGCAGCAGCGGATAGTCGTGGAAGTTGCTCTCGACAATCCGGCCGTCCCGCAACGTGACGCTGGCCTTGAGCGCGGCGGTCAGACCATAGACGATGGCGCTCTGGATCTGGGCCTCCACCGTATCCGGGTTGACCACGACCCCGCAGTCAAAGGCACAGACCACCCGACGGACCCGGACCTCCCGCCCGACCACCTCGACTTCGATGGTTATCGGGTCCATCTGGGGCTCGACCGCC
>CAYINH010000308.1:0-3631 GCA_964364615.1 uncultured Gemmatimonadaceae bacterium | reverse complement strand
ATCCAGATCTCACCCTTGACCACAGCGGCCGTGCCATGGGTGACCGGCACCGGCATGTCCCCAAGTCGACGCCAGCGATCGGCGACGGGGTCGTATTCCTCCACCCGGGACGTCGCTTGGATCGCGTCGTTATGGAAGCCGCCGAACACCAGCAGCTTGCCATCGACCACCGCGGTGAGCGCCTCGTAGCGCGTGGTCGGCGATCGAGCCCGGATCCTCCATGGCTCGATTGGGCGGAGACTGATCCTCACTCGCTCCAGCGCCCGCTCCAGCGGCCGCTCCAGCCCCTCAAGCGGCCACCGGCGGGTGAGTTCCACTCCAAGCCAGACGCCCCCCAGGCCGCCCACGACCAAAGCAAGGGCGCCAGCTGCCAGCCACCAGAAACGATGACGATTCAGCAGGTCGTTCACCGAAGACACCTCGCCTTCCCACCAGGTGGTCCTGGTATCAATCGGGTCGCCGGGCCGCCTTGGGTGGCAAGGCAAACGTCCGGAGCCGAGACCGGGTGCCACTGCCCGTCGCCACCACGACCACCTGAACTCCGGCACCGGTTCGATAGGTCATCGGGTTGGCTACGGCCTCAACCCCCAGGTCCACCTGCCACAGCGTCGCCCCGGTGTGGGTATCGATCGCGTACAGCGTCGAGCCTCCGCCAGTAATGAAGACTAGCCCCCCACCCGTGACAACTCCCCCCGGCGGGCCCTGAATGCCCGTCGGCGGAAGCTCGAGTGCGCGCAAAACGGGGTGTCGGCGCAAGTCCGACCGGTCCCCCAGGGGAACCTGCCAGAGGTGCTCTCCGGTACCCAGATCGATGGCGGTCAGGGTGCCGTAGGGTGGCTTGATGATCGGGACCCGGAGCTCCCGATGCCAGAACGGAGGGCGCCACCAGTATCGAGCCGGAAGCACGAGTTCGAGACTGGGGGATAGGGTCAGGTCGCTGGCGTACCCCGCACTGGGGCCGTGGAGGCTGGAATCCGCAGTGACCAGCCGCCGAGGAGTCGGGTGGTCGGACGACCTGACATAGATCACGCCGGACACGGGGTCCACGGCTCCGCCGCCCCAACCTGCTCCGCCCAGCCAGCCGGGCATGACCAAGGTCCCCTCCAGCGACGGAGGCATGAATATTGGGCCGAGGCGGTACCCCTTCGTGGCCTCGACGGCCATCTCGCGCAGCTCCGGAGTAAAGTCAACCAGATCGTCCGGAGTGAGGCCCTGGCGGGCAAAGGGGCGAGGCCAGGTCGGGAAGGGTTGGGTACGTGACGCCTGCTCTCCTGGCACGTCGCTGGCCGGAACTGGCCGGTCCTCCATGGGCCAGATCGGCTCCCCGGTGAGCCGATCGAAGGCGTACAAGAACCCCGTCTTGCCCGGGAGGGCCACGATGTCGTGCGGCTGGCCTTCCCGCTCAACCGTCAGGAGATTGGGCGGTGCGGCGGGGTCATAGTCCCACAGCCCATGACGGACCAGTTGCTGGTGCCAGACCAGGGCACCGGTGGCGGCATCCAGGCACACCAGCGACTCGGAGTAGAGGTTGTCTCCCGGTCGCCGGCCTCCGTACCAGTCATTGCTCGCCGTGCTCACGGGCAGGTACACCAAGCCTCGAGCCGTGTCCACGGTCATCGGGGCCCAGATGTTCATATGCCCGGTGGTTGCCAAGGCGACCGTATCCCAGGTGGCCGCTTCCGGGGTGCCTGGGCGCGGCAGGGCCTCCCAGGCCCAGCGGCGCTCCCCCGAGCGCACATCGAAGGCCAGGACGGCCCCAGGGGGGTCCCTGGGGTGGATCAGATCGTCGGAGATGGAGCTCCCAACAATTACGAGGTCGCGGTAGATCACCGGGGGCGAAGTGCTGTTGAGGTCCGGCGAGTGGATTGGCCAGCGCAGATCCCTGGAAAGGTCTACCTCGCCTCCACTCCCGAACGACTCGATTGGCTTTCCGGTCGCGGCATCAAGGGCAATCATGCGCCAGCGGCTATTCAGAAAGACTCGCCGGCCGTCCGGGCCCGACCAGACGGCGACTCCGCGGTGAACGAATGTCCCTCGCCCCCCCGGCCCCGACCAACGCCAGCCTCCGGCATCGTAGTGCCAGAGTTCGTGCCCGGTTCTGGCATCCAGCGCCGCCGCGCCGGCGAACGGTGTGCTGAAGTACAGAGTGTCACCCAACATGAGCGGGGTCGCCTGAAAACTCCCGGCGGTGACCTCCTCCCCGGCGTCGGTGCGGCCGCGGCCCCGCTGCCCAAGGCTCCAGGTCCACAGTGGGCGGAGCTGGGCGACGTTGTTACGGGTGATCTCCGCAGCGGGGGAGTACTTCAACCCACCGGGATCGCCCCCGTAGTTCGCCCACTCGATGAGGAGCGCCTGGTCTGCTCCGGACGGCACGGATCCATTGGAACAACCGAAAACGGCGGTGAGCGCCAGGCTGACGAGCGTGGCCAGTTGCGGCCGCCCAGACCTTGAGGCTTGACCGCCTCGGCCCCGAGCTCGCGAGCCTCTGGCGTCGCGTGGATTCTGTCCCATCCAAGTCCCATGCACGCGGTCGATGATTGCCATTTGGCCTCGGCGACCCGTCGCCCCCAGGTCATCTGAGACGCACAAGGGGTGTATCGCCTGCAACAGGGGAGAGAAGTGCCCGGCGGGGCGCTGTTTCGCACCCTTCGCCCAAGCGATGGAGCGAGGGTGGCAGCCCTCAGCGCTCCGTCAGCAGGTGCTCCAGGTTGGCCGCGATCCCCTGGCGCTCCTTGGTCCGGTGGTACCACTCAATGGTCCGGTCCAGCCCGTCACTGAAGGACACGGTCGGCTCCCACCCCAACAACCGCCTGGCCAGGCCGTTGTCGCACACCCGGTTGTAGGGCCCCGTCGGCTTGGTCGGGTCCGGGGCCAACTGCACCTCGGCCCGCCCGGTGCGTTCCAGGATCATCCGGGCGGCGTCAATGACGCGCGTGCGCTCCATGGTACCCAGATTCAGGGCGGCGCCATCGTGGATCCGCTCGGCCGCCCGGATCGTCCCCGACACGATATCGCTGACATGGGTCCAGTTGCGGATCTGCTCACCAGTGCCCCAGACGACGAAGGGGTCCTGCCCCACGAAGGCCCGCGCGATCATGGCGATCACCGCGTGATTCTCCAGGCAGCGCTCCCCGTAAGCGGTGAAGTACCGCAGGGAGGCGCATCGCATGCCATAATCGCGATGATAGGCCTGGAGGGTCAGCTCGGCCATCAACTTGGCCCAGCCATAGAGGTTGTCCGCGGCATAGGGGGGCCGGACGAGATCCTCGGCCAGGTACAGCACTTCGGAGGGATCGGCCTGGAGGTGATCGGGATAGACGCAGCCCGACGATGCAAACGTGAATTGTCCGACCCCGGCCCGGTGGGCCGCCTGGATCATCAGCCCGTCGAGCGCCAGGTTGGTCGCGCAGGCCGCCTGATGGAGGTCGATGTACCCCCGTCCCCCGTGATTGGCCGCGAGGTGGAACACCTGATCCATCCCCTCAACCGCCCGCGCGGCCTGACCAGGATCGAGCAGGTCGCCCTCGAGAAACTCCACCTTCCCGTCGGCCAACGGCCCGGCGATGTTGGCCAACTGCCCGCTGGAGAGATCATCGGCCACCCGGACTCGGGCCCCCCGGGCCCCCAGCGC
>CAYINH010000307.1:0-3632 GCA_964364615.1 uncultured Gemmatimonadaceae bacterium | reverse complement strand
TAACGGTCACCGGAGCGCTGCCTGGTTGGGGGAAGCACCGGAGGACTGGAGCCGAGACCTTGCCGGGCGCTGCCGACGGGCCGGTTCCAGTCCTCCACCAAACGGAGCGGGAGGGATTCGAACCCTCGATAGGGGTATTAGCCCCTATAACGGTTTAGCAAACCGCCGCCTTCAGCCTCTCGGCCACCACTCCTCGGGGCGGAAACCTAGTCAGCGTCCCGGGCCGGGACAACCACCCCGGAGGGAGCGTGCTCGGGGAGGACGCCCAGGGTAACCCCTTGCGGGGATGGAAAGATAGTCATATCATACAAACGTATGAATGAATCACCATTTGATACCAAGGCCCGACTCACCAGTACCGCCACCCGGCTGTTCGCGGCGGCAGGGTACCGGGGAACCTCCGTCCGGGACATTACCGCGGCCGCCCAGGTCAACCTTGGTGCCATCAGCTACCATTTCGGTTCCAAGGCCGCCCTCTACGAGCAGACCATCCTCGCAGTCCAGGAGGGGCTGCTGGGGCAGCTCACGGCGGCGGTTCAGGAGACCAAGGGCGACGCGCTCGACCGGATTGCGGCCTTGGCGGAGGCCCACTTCCGCTACCTGTCCGACCATCCACACCAGCGGGGCCTGATGATGCAGGTCCTGCTGTTCGATCGGAACCTCCCGCCATCGGCAATGCGGTTTCCGCATCAGCTTGCCCGCCTGGTCGCCGGTCTCATTGCCGAAGGTCAGGCCAGCGGCATCATCCGCCCGGGTGATCCCCGGCTCCTCACCATCGCCGTCATGGCTCAACCAGTGTTGCTGAACGTGTTCCGTCCCATCCTCCGCGCCGGCCCCGGGATCGATCTCGATGATGAGACCACCCGGGACCTCGCGCTGAGAAACGCCCTCGAGTTCATCCGTGCGGGGCTCCAGGCTCCGCGGGAGGCTGCTGCCACATGAGTTTCATTCCCCAGCTGGCCATCGCCAGCTCCCTGATCGGGCTGCTGTCCCCCTCCCAGGCGTCAGGGCAGCAGCGAGTCTCGTTGGCCACCGCCGTGGGGCAAGCCGTCGCGACGAGCCCTCGACAGGCGGCCGCGGCCGCGGCGCTCTCGCGGGTGTCCAGCGGCCGTCGAGAGGCCCAGGCGCAGCGGTGGCCCCGGCTGAGTGCCGACGGCGCCTTGGTGCATTACCAGGAGCCAATGATTGTGCGACCGTTTCACAGCTTCGACCTGGGGGCCTTGCCCGATTTCGATCGGACCCTGATGCAGGGGCAGCTCGTGTTGGGGTACCTCCTGTTTGATGGCGGCGCCCGGCGCGGTCGGGTGGCAGAGGCCGAGGCGCTCGAGGACGCGGCGCTGGCTCGGGCTGACGGCACCGAGCAGGCCGTGGTGGCCGGAACAGTGCGCGCCTATCTCGGGGCGCTGCATGCACTGACGGTGAGCCGGGCCCAGGATGACCGTGTCCGGGCGCTCGGGGCGGAAGCCGATCGGGTCAGCCAATTTCTGGAACAGGGCCGGGCGGCCCCGGTGGATCTTCTCCGGGCCAACGCGGCGCTGGCCTCGGCCCGGGCCGACAGCGTGGCCGCTGCGGGTCAGCTGCATCTGGCCGAGGCGGACCTGGCCCGGTTGACCGCGCTGCCACGCGAATCGGTGCGCACCCCGTTGCTCACTCCGGTCACCCTGCGGGCGCGTGGTCCGGTGGATCGGGACTCCGCCCTTGCCGCGGCGCTGAGCGCGAGTCCGCAGCTCCGGGAAGCCGCGGCCCGCCGCGAGGCGGCCGGGGCTCTTCGTCAGGGCGCCTCGGCCCTGTGGCTTCCCACCGTGCAGCTGGAGGGGAAAACCGTGGCCTACGGTGCCGCGGAGGCACGGTTCACCGGAGAGTGGCAGGCCGGGGTCCGGGTGTCGTATCCGATCTTCACCGGGGGCGGGCGGTCGGCCGGGGTGGCCCGAGCGCAGGCCACCGAGCGCGAAGCCGAAGCGCAGCAGGCGGATGTGGCCCTCACCATCACGGAACAGGTGGATCGATTGCTGGTGAGGATTGCGGAGTCGGTCCATCGATTGGCCGCGCTCAGGGTGGCCCGCTACCAGCTGGCCGAGGTGGTCCGCACCGAGGGCCTTTCGCTTCGGGAAGGGGCCGGGGTCCAATCGGATTACCTCCGCGCCGAGGCCGAGCTGGCCCGGGTGCGCGCCGAGGTGAGCGAAGCCGAGAGCCTCGAGACGATGGCCCACGTGGAACTGGCCCAGATCATGGGTCGACTGACCCCAGAATCGCTCCACACCATTGTGGATGGAGGACGCTGAGTATGCCTGGATCACGTGCATGGCTCCTGGTGATGGCTGGCGCACTGGCCTGTGGCGGAGACCTCGCCCAGCCGATTGCGGCGACCGGCACCGTCGAGGCGACGGAGGCGGACCTCGGATTCCAATTGCCGGGACGCATCGATTCCATTCTGGCCCGCGAAGGCGACCAGGTGACGGCTGGCCAGCGCCTCGCCGTGCTGGACCGGGCCGAACTCCTCGCCCGACTGGCGGCGGCGACCGCCCAGTCCCAGGCGCAGGCCGCTCGATTGGCAGAACTCCAGGCGGGATTCCGGAGTGGGGAGATCGCCCAGGCGCGCGCGGTGGCCAATGTTGCGGAGCACCGCCTGGCCGATGCGGAGCGGGACCTGACCAGGGCCCGGAATCTGTTTGCGGGAGGTGCCCTGAGTCAGGAGTCGCTCGATCGCGCCGTGAGTCTCAGGGACGTGACGCTGGGCGAGCGAGACCGGGTCACCGAACAGCTCCGGCTGCTGGAATCGGGTCCCCGGCAGGAACAGATCGCGGCCCAGCGAGCGGCCCTGGCCCAGGCGGTGGCTGGCGTGGCGCAGGTGGAGGCCGCGCTGCATTCGGCCGAGATCGAGGCGCCGTTCAGTGGCGTCGTCAGTCGCCGTCACCGGGAGCCGGGCGAGGTGATCGGGGCGGGGTTGCCGGTGCTCTCCCTGCTCGATCCCGGTGACCGATGGGTCCGGGTCTATCTCCGGGAGGATCTGGTGGGGCAGATCGGGATCGGCCAGACGGCCCGGATCGCGATCGACGGTTTTCCCGGCCGGGAGTACCAGGGGAGAGTGGTCTTCATTGCCGACGAGGCGGAATTCACCCCGCGCAATGTCCAGACCCGCGAAGAGCGGGTCAAACTGGTCCACCGGATCAAGATCCAGATCGTGGGAGACAGCGCCGGGGATCTCAAGCCGGGTCTCTCCGCCGATGTGGTGCTGTCGCCCCGATGAGTTCAGCGGTGGCCGTGGAGGTCGAAGGACTGGTCCGCGTTTTCGGAAAGGTCGAAGCCATCGGTGGCCTCGGGTTTGAGGTCAGTCCTGGGGAGCTGTTCGGTGTGGTGGGGCCGGATGGGGCCGGGAAGACCACCCTGCTTCGGGTGCTGGCCGGAGTGCTCCGACCGAGTGCCGGGGACGCGCGGCTGTTCGGCATCAGCGTGGCCCGGGATCCCGAGGGGGTGAAGGCCACGCTGGCCTACATGAGTCAGCGGTTTGGGCTCTACACCGACCTGACCGTGGCAGAAAACATCCGGTTCTATGCCGACCTGTATGGGGTCCCGGGGTCGGACCGGCCGGCCCGGCATGAGCTCCTGTACGCGTTCCGCGCTCTGGGACCCTT
>CAYINH010000306.1:0-3646 GCA_964364615.1 uncultured Gemmatimonadaceae bacterium | reverse complement strand
GAGATGGCTGGGGTCGAGCCGGAGCGCGCGCTCGAAGACCCGCTGGGCCTCCACCGGGCGACGATCGTCCAGCAGGGCCTGTCCCAGCAGCACCAGCGCCTCGACCGCCGTGGGCTCGGCCAGCAGGAAGTCGACCAGCACCCGGATGGCCTCGTTCGCGTTGCCTTGGCGTCGCAGCAACCAGGCGAGCGAGTGGGTCGCCTCGAAGTGGGTGGGAAGCAGGCGGACGGCGGTCCAGTACGCCTCGAGGGCCGGCTCCACCCGGCCGAGGGACTCCTCGATGCGCCCGACCTCATACCAACCCTGGACCAGCCCCTCGTCAAGCTGGAGTGCCGAGCGGAAGGCATCGAGGGCGGTTTCCAGATCGTCCTGCGCCCGGGCGATGGAGCCGATGAGGAGCATCAGTGCCGGATCGCCCGGCTGCCGACGGTTGGCCTCCAAGGCATCGAGACGGGCGCCCTCAAGGTCACCGATCAGCCGGCGGGCGCGGGCCCGGATGGCGTAGCTCATGGCGGAGCCGGGAGCGGTCGCCACCAGCCGGTCGGCGGCCTGCACCGCGTCCTCGCCCCGGCCCAGCGCCACCAGCGCCTCCGCTTCACCGGCACCCGCCTCGAGGTGGTTCGGCTGGATGGCCAGGACCTCGCGGAATCGCTCCAACGCCTCTCCGTGGAGGCCCTGCCGGGCAAAGACCTCGCCATGGAGCGTCGCCCCTTCGGCCGCGGGCGCCCCGCGACGCACCGCGCGCACGGCCTCGGCCGCGGCGGACTCGAGCATGCCCTTGTGGAGATAGTCGCGCGCCAGCGCCAGCGGGTCGGTGGCACCGACCGGCGGAGCCGGAAGTTCGTCGGGCGCCAGTTCCGCGAAGACCCGGTCCAACGATCCGGGATCAAACGCAAACGCCTCGCCCAGATCGGCCAGCTGCACATCGGCAGAAAGCACGATCTCGACCGGGATGAGGGATTCTTCGAACTGCAGATCCACCGCGAGGAGATACCGCTGGGAGACGTAGTAGGCGTCCAGTTCGAGCGCCCGCTTGGTGGACCGAAGCGCTTCGTCGAATCGGCCCAGGTGACTGAGACAGAACCCCAGGTTGTAATGGCCAACCGCGAGTGCCTCGTCCGATTCGACCGCCCGGGCAAACGCATTGAGGGCCTCCTGGTGCTGCTGCAGTTCCATCAGCACCAGGCCCACCCCGTTCCACGCCAAGGCATGATCCGGGTGGCGGCGCAGCACCGCCCGAAACGCGTCGAGGGCGGGACGGAACTGTCGCCGCTGGGTCCGCAGCAGTCCGAGGTTGAGCCAGGCCGGAACCAGGTTCTCCCGACTCCGGGTGGCAGCCTCGAACGCGCTCGCGGCCGGGGTCGGATCGGGGTCGTGGGCCCGGGCCACCCCGAGGTTGTTCCAGGCCAGCGGGTGGGAAGGATCCAGATCGACCGCCGTGGCCCAGGCCTGCTTGGCTTCGTCCCGCCGGCCCGCCAGATGGAGACAGACCCCACGGTCGGTCCACAGACCCGCATGTCCGGGCTGTTCGGCGATCAGCTGATCGTACAGCTCCAGGGCCGGCAGGAAGTCCCGACGGAGGAGGTGCACCTCGGCCAGTCCCTGGAGGGCTCCCTGGCGATCCTCGCCACTTTCGAGGGCCAGTCGGTACTCCCGGAGCGCATCACTCAGGTAGCCCCGCTTCCGGAACGCCAGACCGAGGTTGAGGTGGCCTCGGCCGGAGGACGCCTCCTCAGGATGCCGGACGGGCGGGAGGGGACGAGCCGGAGTCCGGCCCCGCTCAATCCGAAGATTTGCCTGGGCCATCCCCAGAGCCGGATTGAGTTCCAGGGCACGCCGGGTGGCGGTCCGCGCCTCCTCGTGCCGACCGAGTTCACCATAGACGAACCCCAACAGAAAATGCGCCTCGGAGTTGTTGGGGGTGAGTCGGGCGGCCTCCTCCAGCACCGCGAGGGCGGGTTCGACCAGTCCCTGGTTGTAGTGGGCCTGCCCCAGATGGACCTGGGCGACCGAACTGGCGGGGTCGAGCCGACAGGCCTCTTCGAACCTCGCGGTGGCCGCCACCAGATCCCCGCGCTGGCTTTCGACCAGTCCGAGCTGGATCACCGGCGTGGGATCGGTCGGGGTCAGTCGGCGGAGGGTCTCCAGCTGTTCCGCGGCGTGGTCGAGCTGACCCAGGACTGTGTAGGCGCGGCCCAGCTCGAGACGGAGGTGGGCCTGCTGGGGCGCCCGGCGGAGCCGCTCGTGCAGATCGGAGACGAGACGGTCGAAGTACCCGGTTTCCTGCTGCACCAGGTCGAGGTTCTGGCGCGCAATCGCCATCCGGGGATCGAGTTCGAGGGCCCGATGGAAGGCCGCAATCGCCTCGGGCAGCAGGCCCCGCTCGTAATAGAGGACCCCGAGGTTGTTGTGGGCGCCGGGGTCGGAGGGGTCGATGCGGCGGGCCAGCGACCGCAGGGCGGCGAGATCCCGCTCCGGTGGCGCGCCAGCCAGCATGGCTCAGGCGAGGTGGATTGCGTCGAAGATCGCCGTCAGCGAGGCGGAGTCGGGCAACATGAGGAACTCCCCTTGGAGTACCTCCGGGGCCCCCTCGACGCGAAAGGCGGTGTCCACGCAGAACACGACGTCCCGATCCCGGTGGAAGGCGAGGTGCACCGAGGTGAGCACCGCGCCGGCAAAGTCGGCCACCAGGCTGGGCACCGAGGGCACCAGCATCATCCCCATGAAATCGCTGAGGGCCGTCAGGTAGGCCGAGGTCAGGATGTTCCCGGTTTCCTTGAGGGAGGACTCCTCCATCACCCCGAGGTCGGTCGTCGTCCCGTCCGGGCGTCGGAGCAGCAGATCGCACAGGGTTCGGGCGGCCTGGATCGGCAGCACTACCGCGGTCCGTCCGGTCAGGTCTCCCATCATGTGCATGACCACCGCCACCACTTCGGTGTCGGCGGGCCCAAGCATCTCCGCCACGTCATCCAACGGGCGGACATTGACCTCGGGCACATTGATCATGATGAGCCGCCCGGTCATCTGGGAGAGCGCAGTCGCGGCATGTCCGGCGCCGATATTGGCGACTTCCCGGAGCGCGTCCCGTTCGACATCGTTGAGCTGCCTGACGTCCGTCATCGTACTCCCCCCTGAACCAGGGCCGTCGGGTCGAGAATCAACGCCGGTTGCCCATCCGCAAGTATGGTGGCCCCATTGATCCAGGCCGGCATGCCCCTGGGTGCGTGGAGCGGTCCGACCACGATGTCATCCTGACCCAGCAATGTATCCACAGCCAGGGCACTTCGTCGCCCGCCGACCTCCAGGACGACCCCGGGCCGCCAACTACCCGTCCCTTCCGCGACGCCCAGGTCCACCAGCGGCACTTCTCCCCCCTGGTAGGCCAACGTCTGCCGACCGTTCCCCAGCGGAATCCGGACCGTTTCGGCCACCGCGCCGAGCGGCAGGGCATAGCGCCGATCGGCGACCCGGACCAGCAGGGCCGGGATGATCGCCACCGACAGGGGGATCCTCAGGGTGAACGTCGTCCCGCGCCCTGGAGCCGTGGTGATCCCGGCGACACCACCCATCCGCCGGGCCCAGTGCACCACGGCATCAAGGGGGGGGGGGGGGGGGGGGGGGGGGGGGGGGGGGGGGGGGGGGGGGG
>CAYINH010000305.1:0-3660 GCA_964364615.1 uncultured Gemmatimonadaceae bacterium | reverse complement strand
GCCGGGGCGGGTCAGACCAGCCTCCCGCATCAACTCCCCCCGGCGGCGGACCAGGCGAGCGGCGTCCGGTGCCGTCAGAGCCCCTGCGGCAAGGTACCCGGTGTACTCGCCCAGGCTATGGCCCACGGCCGCCACCACCGATCCCAGCCGACCCGCAAGGACCGCCAGCACGGCGGCTGAATGGGCCAGGATCGCGGGCTGCGCGTTGTGGGTCATCTGAAGCTCGTCCTCCGGCCCTTCCGCCATCAGCCGTGACAGCGGTACGCCGAGGGCTGCATCGATCGCCGCCAAGGTATCCCGAGCCGCCGGGAAAGCCGTGGAGAGATCCGCCGCCATGCCGACCCGCTGGGCCCCCTGGCCGGGGAACAGCAGAATGGTGCTAGGCAAACTCCGCCCCGATATGCTGATCGAGGTTCACTTCAACCGAGTGGACGGCCACCCGGATGGCGTGTTTGATGGCATTGGCCGGCGAGGTGCCGTGGCAGATGATGGTGACGCCTTTGACCCCCAACAGAGGCCCACCGCCGTACTGGGAGTAATCCAGGAAATGGAACGCCCGGCGGACTTCGGGATGCTCCAGCGCCGACCCGTCTCCTCGTTCCATCAGCCGGTGCATCAACGCCCCAACCGATTCGTAGAACTTGAGCAGGATGTTCCCGACAAAGCCGTCGCAGACCGCCACATCCACGTGCCCGAACTTGGCGTGCCCGGCCAGCAGATCCCGTCCTTCCACATTGCCGATGAAATTGATGCTGTCGGTCGCCTTGAGCAGCTCATAGGCCTCCCGCACGACCACCCCGCCCTTTTTGTCCTCCTCCCCGATGTTGAGCAGGCCGACCCTGGGACGGTCGATGCCGATCACATCCGCCATGTACAGCGACCCCAGCCGGGCGAACCCGACAAGTTCCTTGGGTACGCAGTCGACATTGGCCCCTGCGTCGAGCACCAGCATGGGCCCGTTGGCGGTTGGGAAGAGGGCGGCGAGAGTGGCGCGCTGCACCCCGGGATGGAGGCCGAGCACGATGGTGGAGGCGGCGAGAATGGCCCCGGTGTTGCCGGCCGAGATGAAGGCGTCCACCTTGCCCTTGGCATGGAGCCCGATGCCAACCATCAGGGAGGACTTGGGCTTGCGCCGGACGGCCTCGAGGGGCTTTTCAGCCATGCCAATGACGTCCGGGGCTTCGTGGATCACGATCCGGGACCGCTCGATCCCGGGGTGCTGAGCCAGTTCGCGCTCAATCACCTCGGGCTGACCGATCAGGTGGACTTCGAAGGTCGGGGGAAGGTCGGCCAGGGCCAGTCGGGCACCCTCGATTTCCACGCTCGGAGCGTGGTCACCCCCCATCGCATCCAGCGCGATGCGGATCACCTTCAGGCGTCCTCGACCTCGATACGCTTCTTGCCGGCATAGTAGCCGCACGACTTGCAGACCCGGTGGGGCAGCTTCGGCGATCCGCACCGCGAGCAGGCCTGGGCCGGGATGCCCTTGGCGGTGTGGTGACCACGGCGCAGCCGCTTCCGGGACTTTGAGGTTCTTCGTTTCGGTACCGCCATGTCATCCTCAACGTGGTTCCGGGTCCCCGCACTGGCAGGGGCCCTCGTTCAGATCACTCCCACAACGCGGGCACAGCCCAGCGCAGTCCATCCGGCACAGCACAAAGGTCGGAGCCACCAGACCCACTTCTTCCCTGACGGCCGCCGTCAGATCCACCACCGTCACCGGCTCGGGCAGCAGATAGACCCCGGCTTCATCCTGGATCCCCTCGTCCGCGCTGAAGATCGCCCGGACCTCCGCCGCAAACTCCTCTTCCACCTCGGTCAGGCACCGCCGGCATGGGAACCGTACCGCGCCGCTGATTTCTCCGCGCCACTGGTAGGATCCGCGGCCCGCCGCCTGCAACTCTCCCGAGACCAGGACCGGCCCCTGGAGCCCGAGCTCCAACCCCTGGAACACTGGATCATCATGCGGGATAACGGCTTCGACCGGCAGTGATCCTTGCCGAAGCTCCCGAACATCGAATCGGAGCATAGCCCTGAAGTATATGTCAGCGCACCACTTAGTTCAACCCCGCTCGGCCTCAGAATCCCAGGCGGGCCCGCTCCGATTCGGGCCAGAAGAACCCGATTTCCCGGGCGGCGTTCTCATCGCTGTCCGAGCCGTGTACCGCGTTCCGCCCCTTGGACTCGGCGTACAGCTTCCGGATGGTCCCAGGAGCCGCCTCGGCCGGGTCTGTCGCGCCGATCGCCGCCCGAAACGAGGTCACTGCATCCGGACCCTCGAGCGCCATCGGGAGGCAGGGACCGCTGGTCATGAAGCTGACCAACTCCGGATAGAACGGCCGCTCCCGGTGGACCGCATAGAAGGCTTCCGCCTCGGTCCGGGACAGTTGCACCAGCCGGGCCGCCCGGACCCGAAAGCCGGCCTGCTCGAGGTGCGCGAGGATCAGCCCCATCCGTCCGTTCTGAACCGCGTCCGGCTTGACGATACCGAGGGTGTAGCTGCCTGCCATGGGTCGCTCTCGGGTGAAAGGAAGCCTTACCGCTGGGCGGCGAGGCGCTCGGTAACCAGCGCCACCACATCCACGGGACGTTCCATGACCGCGATCCCGTTGGAACGGAAGGCAGCCATCTTCTCCGCGGCGGTGCCCGACGAGCCGGAGATGATCGCGCCGGCGTGCCCCATCCGGCGTCCCTTGGGCGCCGTCTGTCCGGCGATGAAGCCGACCACCGGCTTGGTCACGTGGTCACGAATGTACTCCGCCGCATGCTGCTCGTCGGTGCCCCCGATTTCCCCCAACATCACGATGGCGTCGGTGTCGGCATCGGCCTCGAAGGCGGCCAGACAATCAATGAAGTTGGTGCCGATGATGGGGTCTCCACCGATCCCGATGCAGGTGCTCTGCCCGATCCCGCTCCGGGTCAGATGGTTCACGACCTCGTAGGTGAGGGTGCCGCTCCGGGACACCAGTCCAACCCGACCCGGGGCGCAGATCTGGCCGGGGATGATCCCGACCTTCGCCTGTCCCGGGGAAATCAGGCCCGGGCAGTTCGGCCCGATCAGCCGGACACCCTTCTCCCGGAGGTAGGGCATGAGCCGCACCATGTCGACGGTGGGTAGACCTTCGGTGATGCAAACCACCAACCCGACACCGGCATCGGCCGCCTCGGCGATGGCACCGGCCGCCAATCCAGGGGGAACGTAGATCACGGAGGTGTTGGCGGCGGTGGCCTCCACGGCCTGGGCGACGGTGTGAAACACCGGCACCGAGCCCTCGAACGTCTGCCCCCCCTTGCCCGGCGTCACCCCCGCCACGACCTGGGTGCCGTACTCCATCATCTGACGAGTGTGGAATGACCCGTCCCGCCCGGTGATGCCCTGCACCATCAGTCGGGTCGAGGCATGAACGAAGATGCTCATGCCGCCTCCCGCGCCAGGGCCACGACCTGCTTGACAGCCTCGTCCATATCGTTGAGCGCCCTCATCCCGACACCCTCCAGAATCCGGAGCGCTTCGACCTCGTTGGTGCCCGTCAACCGGATCACCACCGGGACGCCCACCTCGAACTCCTTCAGGGCCGCGACGATACCATTGGCCACATCGTCGGTCCGGGTGATGCCACCAAAGATGTTGAACAGGATCGCCTTGACGTTGGGATCCTG
>CAYINH010000304.1:0-3680 GCA_964364615.1 uncultured Gemmatimonadaceae bacterium | reverse complement strand
CGGCTATCCGATGCAGCTCAAGGTCGATTTCCTGTGCCGGGACTACATTCTGGCCGCCCCGCTGGTGCTCGCTCTGGCGCTGTTCTTCGACCTGGCGCAGCGGTGCGGGATGATCGGGGTGCAGGAGTGGCTCTCGTTCTACTTCAAGAGCCCCCAGGTGGCCCCGGGGCTTTACCCGGAACATGACCTGTTCATCCAGCAGACCAAGCTCAAGAACACACTCCGCTACCTGATGGGTGAGGATCAGATCACCCACCTCGGGGTCGAGTATTACGACTACGGCCAGGATTGAGATGAAGTACTTTCACCGGACCTCGGTGCCGCCCGACGCGGTCATGGGGCAGGTCATCGCCTTCTTTGGCGGTCGCCTTACCCCGGTGGAGGAGGGCCCCCGACGGCGGGCCTTCACCGGGGTCCTCGGGGCGCTGACGGTGGCCGTCGCCGCGGAGGGCGGGCACTACACCCTCGTCACGGTCGAGACCAACCAGCCAGGTGAGAGTGAACTCGACCGGCTGGCCAAGCGGTTCCTGGCGGTGGTGCACACGATGGCCGAACCAACCCACTCACTGCGCGGCGCCTACTAGGCGTCCCCACCGAAGGTTTCCTCGATGCGTTTGCTCCCGCGCAACGACGTGTTCTTCGAGTTGTTTGCCCAGGCGGCGACCATCATGGTCGATTCGGCCGGCCTGCTCCGTGACCTGCTCGCCGCCGAGCCGGCCAAGCGGGAGGCGATTGCCTCCGCCATCAAGCGGCTGGAACGTCAGGCCGACGATGTCACCCACAGCGTGGTCACCCGGCTGGACCGGTCCTTCATTGTCCCACTCGACCGGGAGGATATCCATATGCTGGCCTCCCGGTTGGACGACGTCATCGACCGGATCGACGGGATTGCCCGTCGGTCCCAGATCTTCCAGCTTGGCGACGCGCCGGAGGGGGCGGTGGCCATGGCCGACGTGATCCAGCGGGCCGCCGCGCAGCTGCTCTCGGCGATCAAAGTGCTGGCAGACGGCAAGGCCCGGGTCGTCCACGGCGCCTGCCGAGAGGTCAAGCGGCTGGAGGAAGAAGGCGACGCCCTGTACCACCGGTGGCTGGGACTGCTCTTCGCCAACGCCACGGACGCGCTGTACGTCGTCAAGTGGAAGGAGATCTACGACACCCTCGAGAAGACGCTGGACTCCGCGGAGGACGCGGCCAACGTCCTCGAGTCCGTCGCCATCAAGCACGGTTGAGCCGTGGACGGGTCGCTGTCTTTCGTTCTGCTGATCATCGTCGTCGCGCTGATCTTCGACTTCATCAATGGGTTCCACGACTCGGCCAACTCGATTGCCACCATCGTTTCCACCCGGGTGCTGTCCCCGGCGGTCGCCGTGGTCTGGGCGGCATTCTTCAACTTCATTGCCGCCTTCACGGTCGGCACGGCCGTCGCCAGGACCGTGAGCAAAGGCCTGGTGGACCCGTCCGCCATCACCCCCACGGTGGTGCTGGGTGCTCTGCTCGGGGCGATCGTCTGGGACCTGGTCACCTGGTACCTGGGGCTGCCCAGCTCGTCCTCGCATGCCCTCCTCGGCGGCTTTGCCGGCGCGGCAATCGCCAAGGCCGGCACCGGGGTCCTGATCCTGTCGGGCTGGATCAAGCCCCTGGTGGCGATCGTCGCCTCTCCGGTCCTGGGACTGATTCTGGCGATGGTCATGTATGTGTCCCTTTCCTGGATCTTCCACCGCGGGCCGGCCCCGACCCTCAACCTGATCTTCCGGCGCCTCCAACTGGTCTCGGCCGGGTTCTATTCCCTAAGTCACGGGGCCAACGACGCCCAGAAGACCATGGGGATCATCGTCGGCCTGCTGGTCGGCTCGCAGGCGCTCTTTGCCGATCAGACCGGGTTCCTCCATCACCTCCACCTCACCTCCAACGAGGAGATTCCGCTCTGGGTCATCCTCGCCGCGCACGCGGCGATTGCGCTCGGGACGGCGGCCGGAGGGTGGCGCATCGTCAAAACCATGGGGACCGGCATTACCAAGCTGACCCCGTTTAGCGGGTTCTGCGCCGAGACCGGGGGGGCCGCCACCATCATGGTGGCCTCCGCCCTGGGCGTGCCGGTCAGTACCACACACACGATTACCGGGGCGATCGTCGGCGTCGGGGCCAGCCGTCGCCTGGCGGCGGTGCGGTGGGCGGTGGCCGGTCGAATCGTCTGGGCCTGGATCCTCACCATCCCGATGAGCGCGGCCGTGGCCTGGGTCGCGGTCCAACTGCTGTCATGAGCCCCGCCTCGCCATGCGCCCGACGGGCCGCCCGGCCGTGACCCAGCCCATTCCCGCCGGCCTGAGCCGGGAGGACCTCCTCCGGCTCTACTACTTCATGCGGCTGACCCGCTCCCTCGAGGAGCGGCTGGTGAGCCTCTACCGGCAGACCAAGGTCATCGGTGGGCTGTTCCGCTCCCTCGGTCAGGAAGCCGATGCGGTGGGCAGTGCCTACGCCCTCCAGCCGGGGGACATCCTCTCCCCCCTGCTCCGCAATCTGGGATCCATGCTGGTCAAGGGAGCCCGCCCGATCGAAGTGCTGCGGCAGTACATGGCCAAGGCGGAGAGCCCGACGGCCGGCCGGGAGCTCAATATCCACTTCAACGATCTGGGCCGCGGGTTTCTCGGCCAGATCTCGCACCTCGGCGACATGGTCCCGGTGATGGCCGGGATCGCGCTCCACTTCAAGCTGTCCCGCCAGCCGCGGGTGGGGCTGGTGTACATCGGGGACGGGGGGATGAGCACCGGGGCGTTCCACGAGGGGATGAACTTCGCGGCCGTCCACCAGTTGCCGCTGGTGGTGGTGGCGGAGAACAACGGCTACGCCTTCTCGACGCCATTCGCCCGGCAGACCGCCGTCCAGTTCCTGGTGGAAAAGGCGGCCGGGTACGGTGTCCCGGGGACCCAGGCCGATGGCAACGACGTGCTGGCGGTCTATCAGACCACCCGGGCCGCCGTCGATCGGGCCCGGTCCGGTGGAGGGCCGACGATCATCGAACTGATCACCTACCGCCGGAAGGGCCACGCGGAACACGACAATCAGTCGTACGTGCCGTTGGAAGAGATCGAAGCCTGGGTCAAGAACGATCCACTCGATCGATTCGCGCAGCAGCTGACCAGCAGCCAGTGGGCGACCGCCGAGGAGCTGGCGGCGATCGATGCCCAGGTGCTGGCAGAGATCGACGAGGCGGTCGCGAGCTGCGAGAACGAACCATTCCCGGAGGCCACGACCGCACTCGATGGGGTATACCTCGACCCGCCCCGGGCCGAGACCGAGTGGTATCGGAGGCTCGATGGCTGAGATCAGCTACCTCGAGGCCATTCGCCAGGGGCTCGATGAGGAGCTGGCCCGCGATGAGCGCGTGCTCCTGCTCGGGGAGGACATCGGAGGCTACGGCGGGGCCTTCAAGGTGACCGAAGGGCTCATGGCCCGCTATGGCCGGGACCGGGTGATCGACACCCCGATCTCCGAAATCGCAATCGTCGGCGTGGCCGCCGGCGCGGCCCACATGGGCTGGCGGCCGGTCTGTGAGATGCAGTTCATCGATTTCATGTCCAACGCCTATTCGATCCTGACCAACTACGTGGCCACGGCGCGCTATCGGGCCGGCGGACTGCCCACCCCGATGGTGGTCCGGGGCCCCTCGGGTGGGGGGGTGC
>CAYINH010000303.1:0-3698 GCA_964364615.1 uncultured Gemmatimonadaceae bacterium | reverse complement strand
TCCATGACATCCGGAAAGATCGGGGCGATCGGCAGGCTGTGCTCGATGCCCGAGTAACCGTCCATCGCGTGGGTCAGTTCCAGCTTGAAATCGAGGCCGCCCTCGGTGGTCGGCATGATCTGCTGTTCCTTGGCCGCCATGATGATCCACTGCCGCTGCTGCCGGTTGCCCGTCATGTACATCTTGAGGGTCTTGGTGTCGTAGTACTCGCTGTACCGCTTCAGGATCTTCTTGGCGTGGTCGAGATCCCGGACGTTTTCGTTGATGAACACCCCGGGGCCGGTGCTGTAGATCCGCGGTCCGACCATTCCGCCGCTCTCCACCCGGTCCTGGTAGCTCAGGACGTCGGTCGATCCGGTCTGCGGATCGCGCGTGGTGGTCACTCCGAAGGCGAGGTTGGTGAGGTACTGCCAGGTCTGGGTCGGATGGAGTTCCGGCACCAGCCACTGGGCGTGGTAGTGGGTATCCACGAAGCCCGGGATGATGATCTTCCCTGACACGTCGATGATCCGGGCATCGGCCGGGATCTCCACCGAGTCCCGCGGCCCGATCGCCACGATCCGGTTGTCCCGAATGACGATGTCGGCGTTCTCGATGATCTGCTTGTCCTTCATCGTGATCGCCCGACCGCCCCTGAGCACCGCCACTCCGCGCGGGATGTCCCTCGGCAACTCGACCCGGATCCGCCGCTCCACCGGCCGGTAGACCACCTTGGTGGTATCCACCTTGGCGGTGTCCAGCCCGGCCCGAACCGAGTCCGCCAGTGCCTTGATCGAATCGGCCAGGATCCTGAGACTGTCAGCCGTCCGAATCAGCGAGTCGGCCTTGACTCGCACCGAGTCGGCCCGGAGCCGGTTGAGCTTGAGGGTGAGGGAATCGGGAACCGCGGCGTTGGCCTTCTTTAGGCTGTCGATCACGGTGCGGACCTGCTTCAGGCTGTCGAGCTTGGCCCGGACTCCCTTGAGGATGCCTGCCGCCTCCAGCTTGGCCGCCTTGGTGCTGTCCTCGATGAACCTGATCCGGTCGAGGTCATAACTCGAAAACGCGTTGCCGATGGCCCAGTAGACCCTGCGACCATCCCGACTCCAGGACGGGAACTCCCCGCCGATGTCGGTCAGCTGCCGCATCGGCAGCGGCGAGGCCTGGGGCGCCGCCACCGAGACGGTGGGCGGCGGACCACCCACGGCGGTCAACTCGATGGTATAGATCTGACTGCCAACCTGGGCCAGCGCCATCTTCCCGGTGGGCGACATGAGCACCAACCCCGCCGCTGGCGGTCCACCCACTTCGAGCGCGCCGGCGTGGGCTGCGTCGGCCGGGATCGGAGACAGCCGGCGCGGGAGGAACTCCTCCAGTGGGTGAATCTCCTGCGGGAGGCCGACGTTGGCCGGCACGCCCATCACCCGCAGGTGCTGCTTGACGTCGGTCCCGTCCCACCGGAACGACACCAACCCTTCCAGGAAGCTGTAGGCGTAGATCCGGTCGGAATCGGGCCCGAAGTGCGCGACATCCCGAAATCCATTGGGTGCAATCGTCGTCACGGCGCCACCGGCAGCCGGCACCCAGACGAAGTTGGCGCCGAGCGGCCCGCCGAAGGTCGCAATCTCCTGGAGATCGCGCGCGGCACCACGAGTCGCCACGATCCGCTGACCGTCAGGCGACCAGGCGATGTTGTAGTAGAGAGCCGGGACCCGAGTCAGCTGGACCGGCTGACCATTGCCGCTGGCCGGCACCTTCATGATGTGACCGCCGGTGGCGTCGTCCCAGGTGATATAGGCGACCCACTGACCGTCCGGCGACCAGACTGGATGGAATTCACCGACGTCGGCGCTGGTCAGTCGGCGGGGCGAGGCCCCGGTCACGGAGGAGACGTACAGTCGATCGACCGCTGTGAAAGCGACCCGCTGTCCATCGGGGGAGACCACCGGGTTCCGAACCTGACGCGCTACCATGGAAACGGTAGTGTCCATCCGGTAAGCGAACTTGACCTCCGGTCCGACATCGAGCTTGACCTCGACCTCGAACGGGATCTTGGTCCCAACCGACCCATCGACCGGGACCCGCCAGATCTCGCCGCCGTAGGAGACGACGATGGCGCGGGAATCCGGGGTGAAGGCGTAGCCCGGCAGCACGTCGAGCGGCGCCCGCGATTCCTGTTCGTCGCGCTGCACCGGGTAGGCCAGCCATCGCTCGTCGCCATTGCCGAGATCCCGGATCCGAAGCCCGGTCTGGGCGTTGTACCGGGAACCGTAGACAAGCCACTTCCCGTCGGGCGAGATGGCCGGCCGGAATCCGCTGCCATAGCGGTTGGACATCAACTGCGACTCACCGGTGGTCCGGTCATACCGGAACAGCTGGTACTGGGGCAGGATCGCGTTGTACTGCCAGTCGCCGTTCCGACCGGCAAACCACACTTGCTGTCCATCGGGGGAAAACGCGGCCCCAACCGTCTTGAGCTGGGCAGGTCCACGAATCAACGGGATCGGGCTCCCCCCCTCAGCATGGTACATCGTGATCTTGGCCACGCCACCCAGTCCACCAGAGCGGCTGGCTACGACGTACTGACCATCGGGCGTCCATTCGGGGGACAGGTAGAGCGCGCCGTTGCCGCGGGTCACCTGAGTGGTATCGAGCTGGTCGAGCGACATGGTCCAGACGTTGTCGCCACCGCTCGCGTCCGAGATGAAGACAACCTTCTTCCCGTCGGGGCTGAACCTCGGCTGGGCATCGAACGCCAGCCCGCTGGTGAGCCGGGTGGCTTTGCCGCCCGCGATCGGCAGGGTGTAGAGGTCGCCCAGCAGGTCGAACACGATCGTCTGCCCATCGGGGCTCACGTCGAGGGAAATCCAGGTTCCCCTGGTGGCGGTGAAGTTGGCGTGCCGAGCCGCCTCAAGCGGAAGCGGTTTGGGCGGGGTGCGCCCGGCACCCGGACGCGGAGGACCACCCGGTCCCTGGGCCATCCCGAGCGCGGGAGCGGACACCAGGAGGGCGAGGGCGAGCAGGCGCCGGGAAAGGGACCGCATCGGCTGACTCCGGAATTCGGAAGAGATGGTGGTTGTCATTGGGCGCCTCACCGGATGCCGTTGGGGACGGCCGGCGGGACATCGCGCCAGGGTTCGACCGGGGCCGGTCGCTGGCGAGGCCAGATCTCGTTCAGGGTATCCCCTTCGTAGAGCCGGCCGTTCTTCATCACATATCGGATGGTGTTGGTGTTCCGGATGTTCGTCAGCGGATTCTGGTCCAGCACGATGAGGTCGGCCAGCTTGCCGGCCTCCAGCGACCCCAGATCCCCTCCGAGGCCGATCGCTTCGGCCCCCAGAACGGTGGCGACCCTGAGGGCATCGTAGTTGTCCAGCCCCCCGCTCTGGATGGCCCACAGCTCCCAGTGGAAGCCCAGGCCCTGGAGCTGGCCATGGCTGCCGACCCCGGCCCGGCCCCCAGCCTCCACCAGGCGCTTGGTCCAGGCCGAGTGCTTCTTGAAGGCGAACTCGTCATCGTGGAACCAGGCACCGGGGCCCGGACCGGGATTCCGGCGGCGGGCCTTGGAGTCGAGCTCCTCCTTCATCGTGAAGTGGTTGAGCTTGACGTCGCCCACCACGTCTTCCCGGGTGAAAAAGTAGTTCTCGGCCCAGGGGGCGCCGTATGACACGAGCAGAGTCGGGGTGTTGGTGGTCTGCGAGGTCTTGAACAGTTCGACC
>CAYINH010000302.1:0-3713 GCA_964364615.1 uncultured Gemmatimonadaceae bacterium | reverse complement strand
GAGATCCGGTATCACACCTATGTCCACACCAACGTGATCAAGTTCGTCGAAGGCTTCCGCTACGACGCGCACCCGATGGGGATGCTGCTGGGGACGGTGGGGGCCATGTCGACCTTCTATCCCGACGCCAAGGACATTGGCGACCCGGCCAACCGGTACGTCCAGCGGATCCGACTCATGGCCAAACTCCCGACTCTGGCGGCGTTTGCCTTCCGCCAGTCTCGCGGGCTGCCGTACGAGTTCCCTAGGAACGACCTGGGCTACATCGCCAATTTCGTGAACATGACCTTCAGCATCGGGGGCAAGCACGAGCCGAATCCGGTGCTGCAGAGGGCCCTCGAAATCCTGCTGATCCTGCACGCGGACCACGAGCAGAACTGCTCGACCAGCGCGGTCCGCTCGGTCGGCAGCTCGCACGTCGATCCGTTCTCCGCCATTTCGGCGGGGATCGCGGCGCTGTACGGGCCGCTCCACGGAGGGGCCAACGAGGCCGTCCTCCGGATGCTGGACGAGATTCCCTCCAAGCAGGACGTGCCCAAGTTCATCGAGAGCGTCAAGTCGGGTGGTGGGCGGCTGATGGGCTTCGGCCACCGGGTCTACAAGTCCTACGACCCGCGGGCCAAGCTGATCAAGCGGACCGCCGATGAGGTGTTTGCCCAGACCGGCCTGAATCCGAAACTGGAGATTGCCCTCGAGCTGGAGCGGATCGCGCTGGAAGACGACTACTTCGTGTCGCGGCGGCTCTACCCCAACGTCGACTTCTACTCCGGGCTGATCTACCAGGCCATGGGGTATCCGACCGACTACTTCACCGTGCTGTTCGCGATCGGACGACTGCCCGGGTGGCTGGCCCAGTGGGAGGAAATGCTGGGCGACAAGGAGCAGAAGATCGCCCGCCCCCGGCAGGTCTTCACCGGCCCCGACGAGCGGCCCTACGTCCCGCTCGCCAAGCGGGGCTAGCCGGCGGTGGCTCGCACCCGGGCCCGCCGGACCAGCCCCAGCGCGGTCCAGGCCAGCAGGGAGGCCGCCAGGAACGACGCTCCCGGGAGCAGGATCGGCGCCCGCTCCGAGGTGAAGTAGCCGAACAGCTGGGTCATGAACGGCGGCCCCAGCACTGCGGAGAGCCCGGCCAGGCTCGACAGGGCGCCCTGCATGGCGCCCTGTTCGTTGGGGGGGACCATGGTGGAGATCATCCCGTTGAGCGACGGATAGACCAGCCCGCCCAGGGCACCGACCACCATCCAGGCGTACATCATCCACCCCTGGGTCGCCAACCCGTACCCCAGGTAGCACAGCCCGCCCAAGCCGAGACCCATCCGCGCAGCCCGGACCTGTCCCATCCGGGGAATCAGGACCCGGGTCAGCCCGCCCTGCACGATGATCATCAAGACGCCGACCGCGGCGAGCGACAGGCCCACCGCCTGCTCGGTCCACTGAAACCGGAACATGGTGTAGTACGACCAGGTGCTCGGCAGCACCTGATGGGCCAGTTGCCAGGCAAAGAAGGCGATCGCGAGTCCCAGCACCGCCGGAATCCGGCGCAGATGGCGAATCGCGGCGAACGGGTTGGACCCCCGGAGGCTGAATGGGCGCCGGTGTTCCTTGGGGAGCGACTCGGGAAGGACCACCGCGCCGTACATGACGTTGACCAGCGCCAGACCCGCGGCGGCGAAGAACGGGGCCCGGGTCCCCCAGGCCCCGAGGAATCCACCGAGCGCGGGGCCGACGATGAACCCGATCCCGAACATGGCACCGACCAGTCCGAAACTCTGGCTCCGCTGGTCGGGAGTCGTGACGTCGGCAACGTAGGCGTTGGCGGTGACATAGGAGGCGCCGGTCATCCCGGCCACCATCCGGCCCAGAAAGAGCCATCCCAGGGTCGGGGCCCAGCCCATCAGCAGGTAGTCGAGCCCGAAGGCCGTCAGCGAGGCCAGCAGCACCGGCCGGCGACCGAACCGGTCGCTCAGCCCCCCGACGACCGGGGCGAAGACCACCTGCATGCCGGCATAGGCAAAGGCCAGCCAGCCGCCCCAGCGGGAGGCGGCGCTGAGACCCTCACCGGTCAGTTGCATCACCAGCTCTGGCAGGACGGGGATCACGATCCCCAGACCGATGGTGTCGATCAGGACCGTGATCAGGACAAAGGTGAGGGCGTGCGGTGACCTCATGGGGCCGGCCTCAGGCGACGGAAACGTCTCCCTCGAGGTAGGTATAGCCCTCGAGCCCCTCGACATAGTCCGCGATGAACGCGTTGGCCAGTTCGCGTGGGAGGTCACGGGCCGCACCGACCTTGCGCCGGAAGTTGGCGAGCAGATCGGACGGGAGGAACTGCACGTAATTGAGCACCTCGGTCACGGTGTCCCCGCGCACCAGGTCGCTGATCTCGTAGCCGCCCCCCTCGAGAATCCGGACGTGCACCGCGTTGGTATCGCCGAACAGGTTGTGCAGGTCTCCCAGAATCTCCTGATACGCCCCGGTCAGGAAGATCCCCAGAATGTACGGCTGTCCCGGAGTGACCGCGTGCACCTCGAGGCACGGCTTGCCCCGGCGTCCCCCGGCGAACCGGTCGATCACCCCGTCGGAATCGCAGGTCATGTCCTGCAGGGTCGCTCGGCGGGTCGGCGCCTCGTTGAGGCGATGGACCGGCATGATAGGGAAGGTCTGATCGATGGCCCAGTTGTCCGGCAACGACTGGAAGACGCTGAAGTTGAGGAAGTAGCGGTCGACCAGGGTGGTTTCCAGGTGACTGAGAATCTCCGGGCTGTGGAGTTCGCCCTGCTCGGCCAGCCGGGCAAGCGCATTCATCGTGGCCAGATACATCTGCTCGATGTCGGCCCGCTCCCGGAGGGTGATCGCGTTGCTGGCGAACAGCTCGGGGACCCGCTCCTTGGCGAAGACGGCGTCGTGGAACATCTCCTCGGCCCGCTCCGGTGCCTGGGCCCCGAAGTTCTCCACCATCTCCTTGAGCACCGGCGGCGGGTCGTCCCCCAGCACCGGAATGGCCGGATCGTTCTGCGACTCCACGTCGGTCACGTTGAGCAGCAGCAGCGAGTGGTGGGCGGTCAGCGCGCGGCCCGACTCGGAGATGAGATCCGGCATCGGGATCTCCTCCCGCTGACAGATCGACCCCAGCACGTACACCACATCGCTGGCGTACTCCCGGGTGGTGTAGTTCATGCTGGCGGGTCGGGTCGTCCGGGAGCCCTCGTAGTCCACCCCCAGGCCGCCCCCGATGTCGACGTGGGTCACGTCGAACCCGAGCCGCCGGATCTCGACGTAGAACCGGCCGATCTCCTCGAGCCCCGCCTTGACGAACCGGATGTCGGTGATCTGACTGCCGAGGTGGAAGTGGATCAGCCGGAGCCAGTCCACCGCGCCGACCTCCTGCAACCGGTCCAGCAGCTGCAACAGCTGCGAACTGCCCAGCCCGAACTTCGAATTCTCGCCGCCGCTCTTGGCCCAGCGACCGGCACCCTGGGTCGCCAACTTGATCCTGACCCCGATCGTCGGGGTGACGCCCAGCTCGGTGGCGATCCGATGGAGGACGTCGAACTCCGCCAGTCGTTCCAGCACGATGAACACCTGATGCCCCAGCCGCTGACCCAACAGCGCCAGCCGGATGAACTCCTCGTCCATGTACCCGTTGCAGACGATGACAAGATCGCTCCGGTCGGTCAGCCCGAGCACCGCCTGCAGTTCGGCCTTGCTGCCGC
>CAYINH010000301.1:0-3722 GCA_964364615.1 uncultured Gemmatimonadaceae bacterium | reverse complement strand
GGTGGCTGCCCTCAGGCTCGGGCCCGAGGCGAGTTTGTTTGATCGAACGGCCGGGCTGGCCGATCGGGTGTTCGCGATCCGTGGGGTGGCGGAGGCCCGGGTGACCCGCCGGTGGCCCGGAACGCTGGTCGTCACGGTCCGGGAACAGCAGCCGGTGGCATTGGCGGAGCATGAAGGCGTGCTGGGGTTGATGGACCGGCGGGGCTGGGTGCTGCCGTTCGATCCGACCAGGGACCCGCGCCGGTTGCCGGTGGCGGATCCCGATGCGGCCGTGGCGCTGGTCCTGGGCCGGGTGATGGATGCCGAACCGGAGGTCTTCACCGGCATCGAGCGCGCCGCGCGAGTTGGAAAGGACATCCTCCTTTCCGGAGGGGGACACCGGTATCTTTTGCGGTCAGACGCCACCGTGCGTGACATTCAGGCGCTTGGGGCGGTCGTGCGCGACCTGGCAGGACGAGGGCGCGATTTTGTCGAACTTGACGCGCGGTTTACCGACCGCGTCTTCGTACGGGGCATGACACTGTGACCCAGGTCCAACGGCTCGTCGCCGCGCTCGATCTCGGCAGCACCAAAGTGACCGGCGCGATCGGTGAGGTCACCGGCGACGCCCGGTCGCCGGGGGTGAAGGTGCTGGGCGTGGGCACCGAGAAGTCGACCGGGATCCGGCGCGGGGTGGTCCGCGACATCGAGGAAACCACCCGGGCCATCGCCAAGGCGATGCGGGACGCCGAACTGATGGCCGGGGTCGAGGTCGGGACGCTGTACTGCGGGGTGGCGGGAGAGCACGTTTCCGGCCGGAGTTCCCACGGGGTGGTCTCGGTCACCGGCAGCGAGATCCGGACCGGTGACGTGGCCCGGGTCAACGACGTGGCCAGCAACGTCTCCTTCGGGATGGGCCACGAGCTGCTGCACGCCATTCCCCAGGACTACATCGTGGATCAGCAGGTCGGGATCAACGATCCGATCGGAATGACCGGCTCCCGGCTCGAGGCGGAAGTGTATCTGGTGACCGCCCTGAGCACGGCGCTGCAGAACCTCCGGAAGTGCGTCGAGAAAGCGGGCTACCACGTCGGTGAGTTCGTACTGGAGCCGCTGGCCGGGTCCTTCTCGGTGCTGACGGCCGACGAGCGGGATCTGGGATGCGCCTTGGTGGAGCTTGGGGGTGGTGCCACCACCGTGTCGGTCTTTCATGAAGGGAAGATCCGCCACTTTGGCTCGCTGATGTTCGCGGGCGGGCATGTCACCAATGACATCGTGCACGGACTGCAGGTGGCCCAGCAGGACGCCGAGCGAATCAAGCACCGGTATGGCTCGGCCTACGAGCCCCTGGTGCCCGACGACGACACCGTGGAGTTGCCGGGAACTCCGGGTCAGGGGGTCCGGCTGGCCTCCCGTCGGGTCCTGGCGCATATCATCCACCTCCGGCTGCAGGAAGTGCTCGAACTCGCCATGGGGGAGGTCTCCCGGGCGGGGTACCAGCAACATCTGCCCGCCGGTGTTATTCTGACGGGAGGCGGATCGCTGCTTCCAGGGGTGGGCGAGCTGGCGCGGGAGGTATTCGCCCTGCCGGTGCGGGCCGGGGCGCCCGGGCAGGGGCTTTCCGGGCTGGTCGACAGCATCGAGTCGCCCCGCATGGCGGTGCCGGCGGGACTGTTGCTGTACGGGGCGAGGCAGGTGGCGCTGGGATCCAGCTTCGGGAGCGGCCGGGGCCGTTCGCCGGCGGTCGAAAAGGTGCTGGGCCCGGTCAAACGCTGGTTGCAGGACTTCTTCTAGACCACTCCTTCATCATCCGCCACACCGACCGAGGGTCGCGATGAGATTCGAACTGGAAGAAACCAACGAGCAACGCGCTCGAATGAAGGTGGTTGGGGTCGGAGGCGGGGGCGGCAACGCCGTCAACCGGATGATCGAAGAGCAGCTCCGAGGGGTGGAGTTCATCTCGGTCAATACCGATGCCCAGGCGCTGGGGGCTTCCAAGTCGGATATCAAGTGCCAGATCGGCAAGCGGCTCACCCGCGGACTCGGCGCCGGGGCGCGGCCGGAGATCGGCCGCCAGGCCATCGTGGAGAACCGCGAGGATGTGGCCAAGGTTCTGGACGGGGCCGACCTGGTCTTCGTTACCTGCGGCATGGGGGGCGGCACCGGGACCGGCGCCGCGCCGATGATCGCGGAGATTGCCCGGGACTTCGGGGCCCTGACGGTCGGGATCGTGACCAAGCCGTTCCTGTTCGAGGGCCGCAAGCGGATGAAGCAGGCCGAGACGGGGATCGCCGAGATGCGGGCCAGCGTGGATACCATGATCGTGGTGCCCAACGAGCGCCTGCTGGCGGTGGTCGGGAAGGGGATCCCCTTCCAGGACGCCCTCAAGAAGGCGGACGAGGTGCTGCTGCACGCGACCCAGGGGATTGCGAGTCTGATCACCAATACCGGGATCATCAACGTCGACTTTGCCGACGTGCGGACCGTCATGCAGAATGGCGGAGCCGCCCTGATGGGGACCGGGTTCGGGCGCGGGGAGAACCGGGCCCTGGAAGCGGCCCAGCAGGCCATCTCCAGCCCGCTGCTCGACAACGTCTCGATCGCCGGCGCCACCGGCGTACTGATCAACATCATCGGCGGAACCGACCTGACGCTTGGCGAGACCACCCAGATCAGCGACATCATCCACGAGGCGGTCGGTGACGACGCCGAGATCATCTTTGGTGCCGGAACCGACCCCGCCATGGAGGGCGAGGTTCGGGTCACCGTGATCGCTACCGGCTTTGACCGGGCGGTGACGGGTGGCCTGTTGATTCCCAGGGTCTCCGGCATGGGCCTGACCTCGGGCGTCATTCCCTTCACTCCGTCCCGGGGCCGCCCGACGCCGACGGCGCCCGGCCAGCGTCCGGCCGCGACCCAGCGGACGGCCACCCCGCTCACCGAGGTGGGCGATATGGAAATCCCGACCTTCATCCGTCGGCAGATGGATTGACGATGCGCCGCGCAGTCCTCTTCGTCTCCTTGCTGGTCTTCGGCTCCGCGCTCGGGATGGCGTTCACCGGCGCCTGGCCGTGGACCCGGTTGCAGGAGGCGTCACCGATCATCGTGACCCGGGCCTACCGGATCGGGGCCGACACCCTGCGGTCGGGGGAGACCCTCGGGGCGCTGTTCAACCGACAGGGAGTGGCCAGCTTTGACCTGGTCGGATTGGCCCGGACGGTGGGACTCGATCCGCGCCGGCTCAAGGCGGGGCTGGTCTTCAGCTTCCGCAAGGCCACCGACGAGACCGAGCCATCCGAAATCACGGTCCGGACCGGTCTCGGCGAGCGGCTCAGGTTTTCCCGGCAGCTGGATAGCTGGGGCGCGGTTCGGGAACCGATTCGCTGGACCCGGGAAGTGGTTCGGCTCGATGGCCAGATCCGGACGTCCCTCTATGACGCGCTCGATGAATCGGTGCCCGACGACCTGCTCGATCGGGGGGAGCGGATCCGGTTGGCCTGGGACCTCGCCGATGTCTATGCCTGGAGCCTCGACTTCACTCGGGATATTCAGCCGGGCGACGACTTCGCGGTCCTGGTCGAACGGGAGGTCTCCGAGGAAGGAGAGATTCGCTTCGGCCGGGTACTGGCGGCGGCGCTCGGGACCGGGGGCAAACAGCTGACGGCGTTCCGGTTCGAGGAGGAGGGGAAGGAGAAGTTCTACGATGCGATGGGGAATTCGCTGAAGGGGGCATTTCTCCAGGC
>CAYINH010000300.1:0-3749 GCA_964364615.1 uncultured Gemmatimonadaceae bacterium | reverse complement strand
CACATCGTGCAGGACCCGTGAGCGAGCCACAACCCGAAGCCCGTGGTGGGTGGCAAACCGCTCCACCAGAGCAAACGCCGCGTCGCCGGGGTCATACCGCTGTTCGAACTCGGCCGGATCGGGGGCCACGAACATTGCTGGATGCCAACCCGGACGGCGGACCACCGGCTCATGGGCCTCCGGATTCATCGGCCGGAGGACCACGGTCACCTGCAGGACCAGCGCCGGGTGCAGCGCCGCGACCCGTTGTGCGCCTCGCCGGTGGACAACCTCACTCGCCGGGATCGAGTGCATCGGCTACCGGCCGCCTCGGTCGGCCACGTCCCCTTCCCCCTTGGCGGATCCCGCGTCGAGATCGTTCCAGTTCAGGATAGCATTGAATCCGAGAAAGAAGGTCCCCTGGGTCTGCCACCGCCAGTAGGGCCGGATCGCGAACATCACCACGTGTCCCTGACCGAGCGGGACGTCGACCAACTGGGCCCGGTTGGTGAGTGCCTCGCCGCCGTCCAGCACCCCGGACAGCAGCATCTGGCTGGCCTGGGCCGGGAACCGCAGCACCACCCTGGGCCGGGGCCCGGTCGCAGTGCCGCCCCCACCGGGACCGGCGGGCGTGGCCCGTTCGGCCGCCTCGCCAGCAGCCGCCGGAGTACCGCCCCGGCGTCCCGCGGGAGCCGAGTCCGGCTCGTACGGCGACACCCGGACTCGGGTGGCCATCGGATTGGTAGTCTGCCACGGCCCGGTTGCCCCACCGAAGAACCCGCCGAAGCCGCCCCCGCTGGACACGTTGAGTACCGGGTCCTGGCTGAAATAGACCGGGACCTGCTCCTCGTAGCCATACACCAACGGGCTCTTCCGATCGGCGACCACCCCCCGCATGATCGAGCCGCGCGCGGTCAGGCCCGCCGGAGTTTCCACCGTGACCCCGGTCGTGAGACCGAATTCCGGGAAGATCGTGGAGCTGGAGCCTTCGGTGATCAGGGTACCTCCCTCCTCGACGAACCGGGCGAGCGCCATCAGCCCCTCGATCCCCATGCCACCCCGAATGTCATCGCTGGCATCGAGCGCGCCGAGGTTGGGGAAGGCTGCGGTCTTCTGATAGGGCAGCGGTACGGTGTCGGTCCTGGCGATCCCGTTCACCTGCGAGACGGCACTCCCCCCCACGTGGGGGAAGATGATGACATCGTATCGCGCCCTCAGGTTCCCCTCCCGGAGCTTCTGGTCGGCAAAATAGCTGTACGGCACCTCGTAGGTATCGAGCGCCGCCCTGACCCAGCCCTCATCCTGGGTCCGCTGCCAGGAGTGCACGTAACCAATCCGGGGCAGATCCAGCTCGTGGGTCTTGACCGACGGCAGGGACCCGGTCGCGATCGCGCTGAGACCGAGAGTGCGCAGTGAAGGCTCCAGCGCTGCGCGGTCCGCGCCGGGGATGAGGAAGGCCCCCGCCGGGAACTGACGTCCACCGATCTCGAAGCTCTCCTCGGCGGCGAGCATCCGGACGCCGGCGTGCCGGAGCCGGAACTTCATCAGGTTGTTGTCGCTGGTGTGTTCAACCACCAGCACATTGCCAATGCCGACAATTCCGCCGGCGGCCAGCACGGAGCCCGCAGTCGGCGTCATCTTCTGGGCGAGGAAATCCTTGGTCGCGACCGGCTGGACGGTGACATTGCGCATCAACGGAAAGGTCCAGCCGATGTCATCGTACGGTCGCGGATTGGAGAGCGAGAATGTCTGCACCGGGAAATACATGTCGGCCAGGGTCCGGAACGGCTGGTCCGCCCGGATCAGCCAGTCACCTTTCCGCACCGGCAGATCACCCGCCTGGAAGTCGGCGTCCGCCGTGTGAATCTCCAGGCCCTGGCGCAGCAGTTCGTTCACTGCATCGGCCGCATCCGCCTTGCGACGCTGCCCGGCCGGGATGACCCAGCCATAGGTCGGGCCGGCGACCCCCTTCTCGACCGATCGCTTGTTCTTGAGCCAGTAGTTCTCCAGGTAGTGCTCCCGGTTCCTGGCCACGTGGGACAGGGAGAACAGGATGCCGGATTGCTGGATGTTGACGTTGTTGCGGGGGCCCCACTTGATCACCGGCAGCGGGGGATTGGGCCGGAACCACTCCCGGCTGGTGGTCCCGGCGGGGACCCGGAGATTGTCGTTGTTGTCCGGACCGTAGCTCTGCACCTCGTAGAACCGCCCCACGGCGTTGTGGGAATGGGCGATGAAGAACAGGTAGTTCGGGGTCCAGCCGTCGTAGAATCCATAGGTCCACACCCCGGGAACCCCCCGCTTGGTGAGCTCCAGCACGTCGTGCTGCGCCAGGGTCCACCATTCGCCGATCGTGATCGGGTCGAGCGCTTCGTTGTAGGGCCCGGTGCCGGTGGAGCTGTAGAGATAGGACGCCGCCTCATGGAGGTCGTGCATGATGGTAGGCCGCCACTCCAGCACCGTCCGGGTCGTGGCCCGGGTCAGCGACAGGAACTGCCCCATCCCGTCCCGGTTGTTGTCATGGGCGACATACTTCCCCCAGTACATCAGGGGGAGCCGCTGCAGGTCGCTCCCCCGCTTCTTGTTGAAGTAGTAGGTGTCGACCTGCTTCTCCCGGCCATCCACCTCGAGCACCGGGGTGATGAAGGTGATGACGTTGTTCCGGATCTGCTGGATGAACGGGGTCTCCTCGACGATCAGCCGGTAGGCGGTTTCCTGCAGCGTCTCAGGACCACCGGTCTCGGGCGAGTGCAGTCCGCTGGTGAACCAGTAGATCGGCTTGGCGCTGCCGATCAGCTCTCGGGCCCGGGTCTCGCTGGTCTTCCTCGGGTCCGTCAGCTCGTGGAGCATCCCCTTGTAGCGCTCCAGATTCCGGATCGTCTCGGCATCGGCGACCGCCAGCACCACCATCTCGCGCCCCTCCTCCGAGCTGCCCATCACCCACATGGTGGCCCGATCGGAGGCGGCGTCGAGTGCCGCAAAGTAGCGCTGAATGTCCTTGGCATAGGTGAGTTCGCCCGGCTGGCCGACGATCCGACCGTGGAACTTGAGCGGCGTGGGGACCGTGGCCGAGGCCGGAAGATGATCCACCAGCTCGGTGGTAATCCTGGAATCCCGGAGGTTCTCCTTGATGAGGCGGGTGTACTCCTCATCGACCGGCTGGGTGGAGACTAGTCCCACCACGCTCGGCACCACGGCCAGGGCCCAGGCCAGGAGGAAGACCGGAGGCACCAGCCGGGTGAGGAGCCCAGGAGCCGGAACACGACGAGAAAGACGGAACATGGGGGACCTCCAGAGGGGATCAATCCTGGCAATCGTCTACAATACGCAGGGTTTTCGCCGATTGTTAGAGGCGACCGTCCAGCGGGTGTTACGGATAGAGGCGGTGGATCTGTCGAGGGAAGGCGATGGCTTCGCGGATGTGGGGAATGCCGCAGATCCACGCCACGGTGCGCTCCACACCGAGGCCGAAGCCGGAGTGCACGAAGGTGCCATACCGCCGCAGGTCGAGGTACCACTGGTAGGCCTCGGGGTCGAGGCCCTGCCCCACGATCCGCGCCAGCAGCCGATCGTAGTCATCCTCCCGCTGGCTCCCCCCGATGATCTCCCCGTACCCTTCCGGGGCGAGGCAATCGTTGGAGAGCACCGTCCGGGGGTCGTCCGGATTCTCCTTCATGTAGAACGCCTTGATCGCCTTCGGGTAGTTGTACACCAGGACCGGCCGATCATAGCGCGACGCCAGCAGGGTCTCCTCGTCTCCGCCGATGTCG
>CAYINH010000299.1:359-3786 GCA_964364615.1 uncultured Gemmatimonadaceae bacterium | reverse complement strand
TGGCCGGGATCGCCCGGCGCTACGGCGTGACGGTCGACGCCCTCATGAGCGTGAACCGGATCGCATTGGCCCGCGAACTGCAAGCGGGCAAGCGCATCAGGATCCCGACGTCGGCGACGTAGCCGCCGCCCGCGAAAGTCCCCTCCGCACCATCGCAGAGTAGCCGTTGCCCGGGTCGTCTCCTGCGGTGATCAGGCTGTCCACCAGGGTCGGCCCCCGGTTATACGCGACCAGCGCCAGATCCAGATTCCCCTTGAACCGCTTCAGCATGTCCCGCATGTAGCGGAAGCCAATCCGCAGGTTGACGTCGCGGTTCTCGAGGTGTTCCTCGGTCAGCTCCGGCAGGTAGCCCTGGGCGGTGGCCAGCCGGACCTGGGTATAGCCGATGGCGCCCTTGCTGCTCCGGGCCGCGGGCTGGAACCGACTCTCCACCCGGACCAGCTGGAAGCCGAGCCCGGGGTGAATCCCCTCGTCTACCGCGATGTCATAGATCGCGGCGCTCAACTCCGCGGGGATGCGATACCGGGTCGAATACCGAAGCACCTCGGTGGCGCGGTCCAACTGGACCCTGGTGGCCTCCATCGGCCCGCTGGCCGGGAGGACTGCATTCAGGGTGGCCATCCCGAGGGCCACGTCAACTGATGGCCCGGGGCGATCGGCCGACCGCAGCGCCTGAGCTGCCGTCAGGAAAGCCGCGATCCCCACTGCGCCGGCCGCCAGCACCGCCGCCTGGGTGAGGGCCGTCTTGAGGACGGCCAGGACCCGCCGGCGACGGAAACTGCTTGATGGATCTTCCAACTACTCCTCCTTGGTCAGGCCGTCAGTCGCGCGCCAATCGCCGCGGGTACCTCCGGTCTTTTCAATCAGGCGGATCCCCTCGATACGCATCGAGCGATCCACCCCTTTGACCATGTCATACACGGTCAGACATGCAGCGGTCACTGCCGCGAGGGCTTCCATCTCTACCCCGGTGCGGGCGGTGGCCTTGGCCCTGGCCTGGACCCGGACTCCTGGCAGCGCCGGATCGGCGACGGCATCCACTTCCACCAGGTCGAGCGGCAGCGGATGGCAGAGCGGAATCAGATCCGCCGTCCGCTTGGCGCCCGCAATCCCGGCCAGCCGGGCGGTGGCGAGCACATCGCCCTTGGCCACCGCGTTGTCCATCACCAGGGCGCAACTGGCCGACGCCATGATAACACATCCCTCCGCCAGCGCTGTGCGCTCCGTCACCGGCTTTCCGCCGACGTCCACCATTCGGGCACTTCCTCGCTCGTCGGTGTGTGTCAGGCGCACAACAACTCCTCCAGGTCTCCCGCCAATACGGCCATCAACACCTGAGGATTCACATTGCCCCGGGCAATCTCCCGCGCCTCCTGGATCCGAGTGACCGCCAGGGCCAGCGGCTCGGGCTCGGCCACCAGCCGCGCCGCGCCGATCTTGACCGGGCCGCCCTTCTCGATTCGAGTCCGTGCCGCGCCGGAAAGCGTTTCGGCCATCGCGTCGAGCATCGTGCTGAAATCGCCGCGGGCCTGCCACGGGGCCTGCTTCATGGCCCGCTCGAGCGCCTGCCCCTTTCCGGCAAGCACCGCCTCCAGCAGCGACACTGCCGCGGTCCGCGCCTTGGCCAACGCGCCGTCATCCATCAGGGCCGCGCCGATCGAACCGCCCGCAGCCCGCACCTTGTCCTCCAGTGCCGCACCCTTCAGCGCCGGACTGAGGTGGGCGCCAAGAAAGCCGCGCGTTTCGTCGGCCGAGAGCCGGCCCAGCCGGAGAACGACGGCCCGCGAGCGGATGGTCGGCAGCAGCCGAGTCGGATCCGACGCCGTCAGAATGAACGTCGTGGCCCGGGGCGGCTCTTCGATCACCTTGAGCAGCGCGTTGGCCGCCTCGGGGCTCGACTCCTGCGGGACCAGCCGCTCGGCATCGCCGATCAGGAAGATCTTGGCCCCGCCCTCCACCGCGGTCAGCCCGGCCTGCCGGAGGATCAGCCTCGCCACGGCCACCCCATGGCTCGACATCCCGTCCGGCACCGTCCAGAGCCCGGTCTCCCGCCGCTCGGTCATCACCTCTCCCAGCGACTCGGCCGCCTCGTCGACTGCCTTGTCCGGGTCCGAGGCCTTGGGCCGCGGAATCGGGACAAACCAGTGGACATCCGCGTGACCCAGGCCCAGGACCTTCCGGCACGGGGTGCAGGTCCCGCACGGCTCCTTGGCCTTGGCCTGGCAGACCAGCAGCTGGGCCAGCCAGAGGCCCAGGCGCTGCTTCCCCACCCCGGGTTCGCCGGTGAGGAGAAGGGTCTGAGGCAGCCGGTCGGACCGGACCGCCTCGGACAGCCGGGCGCGGGCCTCGAGGTGGCCGGCCAAGGGGAGCAAAGGCATCCCTTAAGAATAGCAGGTGAGGCTTCCAAATGGCAGGGTCTTGACATGCAAGTGACTGCATGACAACGATTTAGGGTTTTCAGGTTGGCGCAGCCGACGGCGATCCAGGTCATTGAAACGGATTGGCTTGTGGTGGTATCGTTCGCTCCCCGGCGCGCTCGCCGGGTATTCATGAACCCATACAGGAGGCGAAATGGCATCCGCAGGCAGGCTCGCCAAGGTGGCGGTGATCGGAATCTCCATCATCTATGCACTCGGCGTCACCGTCACCGGCCTCCGGACTGAGAACGGTTGGGGGTCAGCCGCACGGTGGCCCCTGCGGCTAATCAGCCAGCCAACCGCTCCACTGGTGGCCGTGACGACCGAATACGCCCAGCTCGGCGGATACCTCGTGTTCGCCCCGGACGAGGTGCTGTGGTCCGTGGCCCGCACGGCGGGCCTGGAGGGGACTGCCGGGGCGTTCTTCCGGGCGACGGATGCCGTGGTAGGCGCCCGGCGCACGGGGCTCGCGGCGGCCGGACCCGACGTGTCCAGGACGGTGGCTTCCCTGCTTCGTGAGGCACTCGAGGCCGGGGCAGCGGCTGATCGGGAGGAGCTCAACCTGATTCACCCCAAGCTGGGGGACCAATTCGAGGACTTGCTGATGGCCGGGGTGCGGGATGCCCTTGGCGCCCTGGAGGGGGGTGGTGCGGAGCAGTTCGCCCGAAGCCAGGTCGCGTTCCACCGATGGTCGTCCTTATGGAACGCCGACGGTGGGGTCGTGCAGCGGCGGCTCGCGCTCGCTCACGGACTCGATGCCGGTGCCGGCGGCCAATCTGTCCCCTGACCCCCGCGCTGGCGTCATACGCAGACTCGTGACGGGATCGGCCGGGCAGCGGAAGCCCAACGCGCCCAACAACTTGCTGGCCCGTAATCGGATTCGACCGACCGGTCCATCTGGGAGCCATTCAAAGCGACGATGACTTGCGGTCGGGGGTCCGGATTGCTATCCTACCCCCCGCTTTCCCGAGTAGCTCAGTTGGTAGAGCAGCAGACTGATAATCAGCGGG
>CAYINH010000299.1:0-349 GCA_964364615.1 uncultured Gemmatimonadaceae bacterium | reverse complement strand
CCCCCGCGGGCCCGGGTGCCCCCCCCTGGCGGGGGGGCTGGGGGGGCCCCCCCGCCCCCCCACCATTCACTCCCGAGTCGGTCCTCGGTCACCACGGCCACCCTTGGGTGGCTACGGGCGGTCGAGTCCTCGGGCCACTGTCCTCCCCCCGGGGTGGCTGCTGGCGGTCGAGTCCTGCCCCGGGAGTTTGTTCCCTTTCAAGCGCGGTGCCCTATGTCGCCCCACCTCTGGCGTGACATCCCGACTGGTCCGGACGTTCCCCGGGTTATGACGGCTGTCGTCGAGATCCCCCGTTTCGAGCGCAACAAGTACGAACGCGACAAGACCCTGGGGGTCTTCCGGCTGGACC
>CAYINH010000298.1:0-3792 GCA_964364615.1 uncultured Gemmatimonadaceae bacterium | reverse complement strand
CCACGATCACCAGGATGGCGAGCGATCCCAACCCCCCGCCCGGTTGCTCCGGCTCCTCCACCCCCGAGCTGGGGTTCATTCCTGCCTCAATGCGCTGGGCCAGAAGATCCACCCCGAGCGCCAGCCCTTCTCCGAGCTTCCGGTCCGCCAGCAGCGGGATCATCCGATCCCGGATCCGGCCGGCCGCGGCGTCGGTGACGATTCCCTCCAGCCCCTTTCCCGTCGCGATGAAGAGGTGCCCGGAGTTGGGGTCGTCGGCCCGGCGCGGGACCAGCAGCAGCACCAGGCCGGCGTTCCGGGTCGGATCGCCCGCTTCGGCTTCCGCACCGACCCCCCACCGCCGCCCGATGGCCACCGCGACATCGACCGGCGGGTAGTCCCCGATCGTCGGGAGGGTGACGACGGCGATCTCCGCACCGGTGGAGGCCTTGAGCCGCTCGATCCGTCCTGTCAGCTGTGCCACCACACTCTGATCGAGCACCCCGGCCAGGTCGGTCACCAACCCGGTCGGACGCTCGGGGAAATACCGAGTCGGCCCCTGCTGGGCGCCCAGCAGGGTGATCGCCCCGAGTTGCAGCCCAAGCGCGAGACGGGTAGCTTTCTGCCCCACGCTCCTCCAACCTGGCGTTCTGGTGCACCGACCCACGCGCATCCTCCTTGCCGCCCTGTCCCTGGCCGCCTGCGGCCAGGAACGGGTGACCGTGCAGGTGCTGATCCCCAACGAGTACGGGGTGGAGACTCCGGTGGCCGGCGCCCGGCTCACCTTTCTCCCCTACGATCGCGACAGCGTGCTGACCGCGCTGGAGAGTCGGTTCGCCACGCCACGCCCTGATACGAGTCGACTCGACAGCCTGTTTCAGGCCTTCCGGGAACCGTTCGGCAGCTACCTCCGCCTGGCCGCCGACTACGAGCGTGTCACCCGGACCCGCGATTCGCTGGCGGACGCCGGAGCGAGCCCGGCGTCACTCCAGCCGCTGACCGATTCGCTGGGCCGACTGGCGCCTGGACTGGCGGCGGCGCGGCGCGATCTCGACCGGGTCCGCAGCCTGATGCCGGCGGCCGAATCGCTCCGCGGCCGCATGGCAGCGTGGGAAGATAGTGCTTCGCTGGAGTACGACAGCGTGGCCCGGTACCTGATCCGCCAGAGCATCCGCGACGTCGTGACCGATTCCACCGACGCCGCGGGCTGGCGGACGGTCAAGCTCAAGAAGGGCACCTGGTGGCTCTACGTCCGGGCCATCAACGTCAACGACCCCAACGCCCAATGGTACTGGAATGTCCCGGTGGTCGGGGACACGATCATTCTTTCCCCGGCCAATGGCCGGAGCCGCTGGAGACTCAGATGACCCGGATGGCCTGCCTCGCTCTTGCGCTCACCCTGGCGGCCGGCCCGGTCGCGGCCCAGCAGGACCCGATCGCCATCCGGACCAAGGGCTCGGCCACCGCGCCCGTCACGGTGTACGAGATGTCCGACTTTCAGTGTCCGTTCTGTCGGCGCCATGCGATCGAGACATTCCCCGACCTGGAGCGCGAGTACATCGCGACCGGGAAGGTCAGATGGGTGTTCATCAATTTCCCGCTGAGCGGGATCCACCCCAACGCGGTGGCGGCGGCCGAGTTGGCGATGTGCTCGGGCCGGCAGGGGAGATTCTGGGAAGCCCACGACCTGCTCTACCTCCACCAGGAAGTCTGGGCCCCCCTGGAAAACCCGGGCCCATTCCTGCTCTCACTCGGCGACTCGCTCCGCCTCACGAAGTCCAGGCTGGCCAGTTGCCTGGAGAAGCAGGAAACCCGCGAGGAAGTCCGCCAGGACTCCCAGGGCGCCTCTCGGGCCGGGGCCAAGAGCACCCCGACGTTCTGGATTGAAGGGGGGATGATGACCGGGGCGCATCCCACCGCGGTCTTCCGGCAAGTCCTCGACTCGATCTACCTGGTCAAGACCAGCAAGCCCTGACCGGGGAGCGCGCGGTCGCTACACCAGGGTGAGAAAGACGTCATACAGGGCGTGGCTCCAGGCCGCGACTCCGAAGCCGCGCACCAGGTAGAGTCCGCTGAACAGCAGCCCCGCCACCGCCCGGAAGGTGAACGAACCCAGTTGCCATGGGTCGCCGTACGGCCCGACGTAGTGGAAGGCCGAAAAGACCAGCGCCCCGAGGACCGCAGCAAAGATCCCCGCGGGAACCGGCTTCCAGCCAAACCCCTTCGACGCCAGCGCGACCAGCCCGGACACCAGCAGCACCCGGAACAGCAGCTCCTCATAGATGCCGGCCCCGAGCGAGACCATGAGCTGGGTCGGCAGATCAAACTGGGCCATGGTACCACCCTGGATCGACAGGAGGCGCCCCTCCAGCAGCAATCCGGTGAGGGCGCTGGCCACCCCGCCGAGCAGCAATCCGTACCCGGCGCTCTCCGCCAGCATCAGGCCGAAGGCCCTGAGCCGCGGCGTCCCGTTCCGGTGCACGTCCCGTAGCACCAGCCATCCCCCGGCGCCGACCACCATCAGGGTGAATACCGTCAGGCCGTGGCGACCACCCAGCAGCACGAAGAGGCTCTTGAGCAGGACATCGGCCCCGTTCCGAATCCCACTGTGCCCTCCGCCACCCAGCAGCCAGGCCAGCGCCTCGTACCCCAGCAACAGCGGGAGCGCGAACAGCAGGCTGTAGCGCGGGGCGGTCGTGTCGGTAAAATATCGGAGGCGGGCCATGGCCGGATCGTATCGGGGGCACCTCTGATCGGCAAGCCGGTCTAGATTACCCGGCATTCATGCAGCCCTCCTCAAGCTACCGCGCGCTCGCCGGGCTGGCCGGCGCCCTGATCCCGCTCGCCGCTCGATGGAGTCCTCGGCTGTCACAGGGACACGTCGGCCGACGCCGCAGCCTGGCCGGCTTTCTCGAGTGGGCCCGGAGCAGCCGCGACCGGAGCCGTCCGCTGATCTGGTGGCACGCGCCCTCGGTCGGGGAAGGGCGCCAGGCAGAAGCCGTCCTGGTGCGGGTGCGGGAACGGCGTCCGGCATGGCAACTCGCCTTCACCCACTTCAGTCCCTCCGCGGAACAGCTGGCCGCCAGTCTCCCGGTCGACGTCGCCGGATATCTCCCGTGGGACACGCCCGGTCCGGTGGAGCAGCTGGTCGCGGCCCTGCAGCCAACCGCCCTCGTCTTTGCCAAGCTGGACCTGTGGCCGGAACTGGCGGGGCAAGCCGCGGCCAGCGGTGCCGCCGTGGCGATGGTGGCCGCCACGGTGAGCCGGCGAAGCGGTCGAACCCGATGGCCCACTCGACAACTCACTCGATCCGGATACCGGACGGTGGCCGCAGCGGGGGCCATCGCCACCGAAGACGCCGAGCGACTCGCCAGGCTCGGGATTCGCCCCGACCGGATCCAGGTGACCGGGGATCCCCGCGCCGACAGCGTCGCGGACTGGGTGGCCCGGGTCGATCAGGAAGATCCCCTCCTCGCTCTGGGCTGCCCGGAAACGCTGGTCGCCGGGTCCACCTGGCCCGAGGATGAGGACCTGCTCCTCGGGGCCCTCGCCCGACTCCGTGCCACCGGCCATCCGGGAGCCCGCTTGATTCTGGCACCTCATCAGCCCAGCCCCGAGCATCTGCGTCGCGTCGAAGCGCAAGCCCGGCGGGCCGGGCTGACCATCCACCGGCTCGGCGCGATGACTCCCAACGCGTGGGGACTGCCGGGAGATGCCTGGCCCGATGTGATCCTGGTCGACCGGGTGGGAATCCTGGCCACCCTGTACGGGGCGGGTGGCCTGGCCTACGTGGGAGGGGGATTCGGGCGGGCT
>CAYINH010000297.1:0-3807 GCA_964364615.1 uncultured Gemmatimonadaceae bacterium | reverse complement strand
AGGTGAGGTTGGTTCCTGCTGTCCTGGGGTAGTCGATCCCCTTGCCTTCGAGCAGCTCCGCCACGGTGAGGAGTTGGACGCGGGGGTGCTTGCCCCAAGGGGAATCATAGAAGCCCCCTGAGGCCGCTTCCGCCCGCATTGGTTTCGTCGCGGGCTCGAAGCTCAGGAGGACCGCTATCTCGGCCTTCTCGCGTTCGCGAACGCCCCGCAAGTCCCGGACATCGGTCGCCTTGAGGTGGCCGCCCTTCACCGACAGGACAATCTGGCGGGTCTCCTTGCTGCCATCGTGGAAGTAGAGCCGCCCGTCAATCCCCTTGTCCGCGCCCTTCTTCTGCTCGACCGGCCGGGCTCCGACCAGCCCCAACGCCCACCACTGGAACTGATACTTGTCCGACTCGGCCAGGGCGGCGGCATCCTCGGGCGTTGTCGGTTCCCCGATGACCTGATAGCGGGCCATGTCGCCAAAGGTATCGCGGAGGCGCGTCTTGATCAGACCGATCGCGAGGTGGGTGACATCGATGCCAATCCAAGTACGGCCAAGCTTCTGGGCAGCTGCGATAGTCGTTCCACAGCCGCAGAAGGGATCGAGCACTATTCCATTCGCAGGGCACGAGGACTCAATGACGCGGGCCAGCAACCCTTCCGGTTTTTGGGTCGGGTAGCCAAGGCGCTCCTGATCGTGTTGGAGCCACTTCACATCTTCGTCAATCGCATCCTCAGTTCCATACAGGCATCCTTGCGTGTACGGCTGGTATCCCCAGATGTCCTGATACGGGATTCCCCCGCTGATGTATTGCCTATATTTCGGTTGCCCTTCTCCATCCTTCGGGATGTAGATGAACCCGGCATCAAAGAGGAAATCGAGAGATTGCTGGGTTGTCCACTCCTCCGCTTCGGGAGGTAGTGCATGGCTAATAGACTTGGGGATCGCCCAATGTCGGCCGACAGAGGTTGGATCAAATTTTCTCCACGGCTTGCCGCTACTTCCGGTCCGCGTGCCCGGGCCAGTCAACATATTGGTGCGGAAGGGGCCACGCTCATCCTCGCCCGTGAACCACTCGCGCACGTAGCCTCGTGCAACTGGAGTCAGCCCCGGCCGGAAGTAACATTCCTCCCCCTTTGCATAGAACAACAGCGTGTCGTGGATCGGGCCATACTGTCGGCTCACTTTGTTGTGCCCACTCGCCCGTCTCCAAATGATTTCACTTCGGAAATTCTCCGGCCCGAATACCGCGTCAAGCAGCAACTTCAGGTAGTGGCTGGCCGTGGGATCACAATGCAGGTAGAGCGAGCCGGTGTCTTTCAGGACCCGGCGCAGCTCAACCAGCCGCGGTGCCATCATGGCGAGGTAGGCCAGCATGTCGTTGGTGCCCAGGAACCGCTCAAAGGCGAGCAGGACGTCCGCCACTCGGCCGCCCGCTTCCACCGTCTCGGCAAACTGCCGGGCCGCCGCTTCGTCCCAACGCCAGGTGTCCTCGAACGCCTGCATCTGCCCCGCCGCCTGGGTCCCGTCCTTTTCGGCAAACAGAACGTTGTAGTTGGCGTTCGAGTTGAAGGGGGGATCGAGATACACGAGATCGACCGATTCATCCCGGATGTGCCGCCGCAGCACGTCCAGGTTGTCGCCGTAATAGAGAGCGTTGTCGGCTTGGGGCATGGATAGAACCTAGCCTGTCGTGGGAAGGTCCAAGAGGGGCCAGCACTTCCCCGACCATTTACCAGTCGGTCTTCGCACCTTACTCAAGCTGGCCCACAACCGGGGAATCAGGGGTTCCGCGCAACTGGTGGCGCGGGCCGACTCACCTGCATGAGCCTGACGCCCTCCCGATACTGCTCGGCCACGAGGAGCACCGCGTCGCCCACGGCAATCACTCTGGCCTGCCGGCCCGCCAGCACCGCCGCGTAGAGCAGCTTCCCTTCCCGGTCGTGGACGTGATAGGTCCGGGTCGAGTCGACCGCGGCCCGACTCTTTTCCAGCCAGATCGTCTCATCCGGACCGGCGAACCCGCTGGTGAACGGCGGTTTGACCAGGGCCACGGGCAGCCGCTCCGCGGTACCCCGGACTTCCTCCGGAAACTGGAGGAGCCAGTGGATCCGGTCGAGCCGGCTCACCTCCATGATCCGGTCCGGGAGGGCTGGCCCCTTCGACCGCTGCCCGTTCGGCGCCACCCGATCGATCCGGTTGGGGTAGACCCGGGCCAACCAGAGCGTCCCATCGGGAAAGGCGCCCCAGGCGTCGGTACCGCTGAAAATCCGTCGTTCGAATCGTCTTCCCTTCTCATCGTTCACTTCGGCCACGTCGAGAGGGGAGAGCCGGGCCACCGTATCCACCCGGGACCAGTCGGGGGCCGCGCGGACCAGCGACGCCGAGTCCCGGCTGCCACGGCCACCCGGTCCCTGAATCGGGCCGATCTCGAAATAGAACTGGCCCGCGGCGTCGCGCGCCCTGGGCAGGGTGCCCCGGAACAGATCGGGCGGCGTGACCGACCCGACAAAGCGCCCATCGGCCGACCACCCGGTCACCCGGCGGGTAGCCCAGTCGGCCACCCACGCCGTGTCACCCCACCGGTAGACCGCGAATGGTCCCCGCAGCTCTGCGTCGCCGGTCCCGCCCAGCACCTGGAGGCCGGTCCCGTCGAACCCGACCAGGGCCGCCTCGCTCAACTCCCCGGCGACGACCACCCAGCGGGATCCTCCCAGCCAAGTGGCCACCGGCACATTGATGTAGCGGGTGAGAATGGTGTCGGCCGGCGTCCCGATCTCGAGCTCCACGAGCTCCATCTCGGTCGCACCCGTGCAGCCGATAGCCAGCACCAGGCTCGACCCGAGGGTCCAGCCCATCCCCAGCGGACGGCTGGTTACCACTTCTGCCGCTCCGCCACCCCGGGCTCCTCTTCCCCGGCCGCTCCGGCGTCCTCCGGCTTGGCCTCGATCGCCTGCAACCCCAGGCGACTGAGCTCGGCATTGATGCGCGGCAGGGTCCCGTCGATCGCCCCCTGCAGTTTCCGGGTCTGGATCGCCAGCGAATCGGCGAGGATCTCGTACACCTCGTATGACTGCTTGGTCGGCCGGCCCTCGGAACTGCCGACCACCCCGGCCAGGGCCGCGATCTTGTTGTTGAGCCGAATCGGGAAGTTGAGCGGATCCTGGCCGCTCTCGTTCTTCACCTGGTAAATCTCGGCTTCGGCCGAGGCGAGTTCGGCCAGGAACGGCCGCGCCATCCGCTCCAACGGGCCACCGCGGCTGCCGGCTTCCTTGATCCGCGCCTGCAACTGACTCCGGACCGACCGCACCGTCCGCACCCAGTCATTCGCCTCGGTGGTCTTGTCTCGCACCTTGAGCAGGAAGGCCACCTGCTCCACCACGTCGGCTTCGGAGGCGCCGCTGCGTGGGTCCACCAACACCCGGAAGGTCTGGGTCTGGACCGCCTCGCCGACCGTGAGGCGGACCGTGTATTCACCGGGCGCTGCGACCGGGCCGGTGGTGCCCGCCGCCCACATGATCATCCCGTTGAACCGGGTGGCGTCGGCATGCCGGAGGTTCCAGCCGAACCGGTTCATCCCCTGACTGCTGGGGGCCCGACGCTCCTGGGAGGTACCACCAAAACGGCCACCGGGACCGCCGGGGCCCCCCGGCTGCCCACCCCGACCACCCGTGGCCATGCCCGCCAGGGAGGCCGCCTCCATGACGCCGAGGTTGCGGAGGCTGTCGGCCCTGAGCTTCCGCGAGTCGTCGGCCGGGGCGGCCGCCGCAGGACTGGCGGGCGCGGTGCTCGAGTAGCTCTTGATGACGTTGCCGCTGCCGTCA
>CAYINH010000296.1:0-3819 GCA_964364615.1 uncultured Gemmatimonadaceae bacterium | reverse complement strand
CGATCCGCCGATTCTGCTGGCGGACGAGCCGACCGGCAACCTCGACGAGCGGGCCGCCCGGACCGTCTTCCAGCTGCTCCAGGACATCAACGCCGGCGGGACCTCGGTGATCATGGCCACTCACTACCTCGAACTGGTGCGGCAGACCAGCTACCGGCAGTTGGAGCTCAAGGCGGGCGAGCTGGTATATGACAGCCGCGAGGAGGGGGGCGCCTCATGAGGCTCGTGGGCCGGGAAGCGTTCCGTTCCTTCCGCCGGTCCCCGATGCTCTCGGCGCTGAGCGTCGCGGCGATCGCCTTCTCGCTCTTCACCACCGGGTTGTATTTCCTCCTCTCGCTCAACTTCACCAACGCGATGGAGGGGATCGCCGAGCGGGTCGAGGTGGTGGCGTTCCTGCTGCGCGGCACTCCGGCCGAAACCGTCACCCTGGCGGCCCAGGATATCGCGTCCTTCCCCGAGGTCCTCACGGTCGAGTTCGTGAGTGAGGATGAGGCGCTGGAGCGGGCCCGTACGGAACTGGTCGAGTTCCGGGAGGCCTATCAGCAACTGCAGACCAATCCGCTGCCCGCCTCGCTCGAAATCCGGCTCAAGGAAGGATTCCGGAGCAGTATCCATGCGGCGGCGGTGGCCGACCGGCTGGCGGGGTTCCCGTTCATCGACCAGGTCCAGTATGGCCAGGAGTGGGTGGCGCGGCTGGACCGGATCCGAAACCTGGCCCCCGCGGTTCAGCTGGTGATCGGACTGGCGTTCATGCTGGTGGCCATCGGGATCATCGGGGTGACGATCCGGATCACCGTGCTGCAGCGGGCGGAGGAGATCGCCATCATGCGGCTGGTGGGCGCCACCAACAGCTTCATCCGCGGCCCCTTCGTGCTGGACGGGGCCCTCAAGGGCGTGCTGGGCGGGCTGCTGGCCCTGGGTCTCTGCCGGCTGACCTATGATGGCTTCCGGGCCGGCGTCGGGGCGGAGCTGGCCGACCTGCGCTTTTTCAGCGGGAGCGACATGCTGCTGATGCTGGTCTTCGGCACCCTGATCGGGCTGATCGGCAGCCTGGTCAGTGTGGGACGGCACCTCCGGCGGGTCTGAGATGTCGGGACGCTGGCTGGTTCTGGCGGCCGTCGCCCTGCTCCTCGGTGGGCCGGCCCAGGCCCAGGACCCCGAGTTGGAGCGGAGCCGGCAGCGGATCGAGGAGATCCGGGCGGAGCGGGAGCGATTGCAGCGACAGCAGTCCCGGCTGCAAGGCCAGATCCAGGACGCTTCCTCGGAACTGCGCAACATCGAGCGTCAGCGCGACGCGACCAATCGCCTCATCAACGAGATCGAACGGCAGATCGGCGGGCTGGGGAGCCAGCTCGATCAGACCACCGCCGAACTGACGCTGGCCCAGGACAACCTGTCCGAGCGACGGGCGGTGCTGGAGCGGCGGCTGGTGGACATCTACCAGCGGGGGCCGCTCTACACCTGGCGGGTACTGCTGGCCGCCGAGTCCTTCGGAGAACTCCTGGCCCGCTACAAGTATCTCTACCTGACCAGCCGGCAGGACCGGAGTCTGCTGACCGACGTGGAACGGCTGAGCGAACGGATCAGCGGCCAGCGGACCCAGCTGCTGTCGGTGCAGCACCAGCTGGACAGCCGGCGGATCGAGCGGGAGGCCGAACTCCGGCGCTACTCCGCCCTGGCCGGCGACCGGGCCAACCGGGTCGCCCAGCTGCGACGGACCAACCAGCAGACCGAGCAGCGGCTCAGCACCCTGGAGCGGGACGAGGCGCGGCTCAACGAACTGCTGGCGACCCTGGAGCGGGCCGCGGCGGGACGACCGAGCATTGCCCGCGGCGCCGGCACGCTGACCACCGAGGACATCGGCCGACTCGACTGGCCGGTTGAGGGACGACTGCTCTATCGATTCGGCCGGGACACCCTGCCGAGTGGCGGGGTAATCCGGTGGAACGGGATCGGGATTGGCGCCCCGGCCGGGACCGGGGTGAAGGCCGTCGAATCTGGCCGGGTGGCGCTGGTTCAACGCTTGAGCACCTACGGGCTCACCGTCGTGGTGGAGCATGGCGACGGGTTCTTCTCCCTCTACATGCAGCTGGCCACGGCCACGGTACAGACTGGCCAGGCGATCCTCAAGAGCCAGGCGATCGGCACCGTGGGCGGCGGCAACAGCGACTACGGTCCGCACCTGCACTTTGAGATCCGGGGCGAAAAGCAGCTGGCGCTCGACCCGCTCGACTGGCTCCGCCGGCGCCGCTGATCCCCCGGCTTCACTGCCCGGACATCGCTAGCACCGGAAGGCGCCGGGGTCTCGCCTTGGCGGACTGGCGGTCCCTGCGTTCGCTCGTCTGGTGGGTTCGGGATTCTCGGGCAGGGCCCGATGTCCGCCGCGGCTGACCCCGGCACCTTCCGGTCGCTTACCCATCTGCTGGGCCAGAGAATCCAGGCCAACCCTGCGCCCCAGGGCGAGAGCCGCGTCGAGGGATCGGCGCTGGTGACCCGGTCCTTGGTGGTTGGACTTCGGTTTGGAGCTGGAGGGTCGGTGGCGGGCGGGGTCAGGGACTGGCACGGCGGACGTCGGGCCCTGCCCAATGACCCGGGACCCTCCAAGCTCGCCGTTGCAGGGACCGCGAGTCCGCCTGGGTCAGACCCTGACCCCGCCCACCAACCTCAGAGCCAACGAACCGGGAGCCTAGGCCGCCAAAGGGTCGGCCACGCCGACCCCGTCGCCGCCGCCGGCTTTGGCCTGCATCAGCGCGGTCTCCGCCAGCGCGAACAGGTCCTCGGTGTGGACCGCTGCCGGGTGGGGACAGGTCACCACCCCGGCGGTCAGGCCGAGCCGCTCATGGGGCTCAAGATCCGAGAACGGATGGGCCGCCACCCGGGAGCGGACCCGGGCGATCATCTGCCTGGCACCATCCAGCGGGGTCACCGGCAACACCAGGGCGAATTCGTCGCCGCCGTATCGGGCCACAAAGTCCGGACCGCGGAGTTCGCGCTGGAGAATCGTCCCCAGGTCCCGCAGCATCCGGTCCCCGGCCTCAGTGCCGAGTCGCCGATTGAGCGCATCGAGGCCGGCCACGTCCAGCAGCACCAGGCTGAAACTGAGGCCGTAGCGGTGGGTCCGTTCGAACTCTTCGGTCAGCCGTTGATCGAGCAGGTCGAGGTTGGCGCAGCCGGTGAGCGGGTCCACCATCATCTGGCCGCCCAGTTGTCGCCGGTTCATCGTCGCCATCCGACCCTGCGCCTCGATCACCCCTCCAGCCCCGTGGACCAGCCGCTCGGCCAGTCGGACCTGATCCTCCGTCAGGGACTCGCCCAGGGCGGTCCGGAGCACGATCGACCCGATGACCCGGCCATGACGGCGGAGCGGAATCGCCGCCGCGCTCCGGATCCCGGTGAAGCTGCTGGCCCACTGCCCGTGCCGGGCCGACAGGAACAGCGGGTGCCGGCCGATGTCGGGAACGAAGATGGTGGTGCCATCGCGTACCGCCTCGGTGGCCTCGGGGTACCGCTCCGGATCCACCAGCTGGTCGCGGAGCCGCGGCTCCCGGTGGACCGCCATCAGGCGGACTTCGCTCTGACTCGGCGTCCAGAACAGACACGCGGTGTGCGCCAAGCCGAGTACCTCCCCCAGCCGACTGACCAGCACCTGCACCGTTTCCTCGGGCCGGAGGGCCGCGGAGACATCGCCGAAGGCATCGAACAGCCGCGAGGCCTGCTGGGAGAGCTGGATTGCCGAGGCGATCTGGCGGCCGGTCCGAACCCGGGCTCGAACCCGGGCCACGACCTGTCCGACGTCCATCGGAGGAAGCATCACTTCGG
>CAYINH010000295.1:0-3823 GCA_964364615.1 uncultured Gemmatimonadaceae bacterium | reverse complement strand
TCTACCTCGGGGTGATTCTCTTCGCGGTCGGCGCCCTGATCGTGACGCTGATCTTCTTTGCCAACCTGGTGGTGGCCAAGCGGGAGCAGCGCTACCAGGGGTCGCTTCCGCTGGTGGTCTACGGCGCGTTCACCGCGGCGGTCATCGCCGTCATCACCCTGCTCCACGGGGCGGCCATCTACATCCCGACCTTCCTCTGGTCGATGGGCCTGATGGACGTGGACCCGCAGATCTACCGGCTCATCTGGTGGGCGCTGGGCCACTCTTCCCAGCAGATCAACGTCGCCGCGATGGTGGCCATCTGGTACATGCTCGGCGGCCTCACGGTCGGCGCGGTGGTGCTGAACGAGAAGATCAGCCGCTCCGCCTTCCTGCTCTACATCCTGTTCATCTCGATGGCCTCGGCCCACCACCTGCTGGTCGACCCCGGAATGGGGTCGGCGTGGAAGGTGGTCAACACCAGCTACTTCATGTACATGGCGGTGCTGGCCAGCATGATCCACGGCTTCACGGTGCCGGCCGGAATGGAACTGGGCCAACGGCTCCGCGGGGTGACCCAGGGCATGTTCGGCTGGCTCCGGAAGGCGCCCTGGGGTGACCCGGGCTTCAGTTCCCTGGTGCTGTCGGTGGTGGTCTTCGGGTTTGTCGGCGGGATCACCGGGGTGACGATCGGAACCGAGCAGATCAACATCATCGTGCACAACACCCTGCGCTCCCCCGGGCACTTCCATGCCACCGTGGTCAGCGGGACAGCGATGGCCTTCATGGGGGCCACCTACTACCTCCTGCCGCTGGTGTTCCAGCGAAAAGTGGCGTTCTGGAAGCTGGCCAGGATCCAGCCGTACCTCTTTGCCGGCGGGATGCTGATCTTCACCATGACGATGACCTTTGCCGGCAGCTTCGGGGTCCCGCGCCGGCACTGGGACATCAGCTTCGCCGGCGCTCCGTTTGGTTACCAGTTCAACCCGGTCGTCGATCTGCTGCTGGCCGGGGTCGCCATCGGCGGCCTGCTCGCCGCGACCGGTGCCTTCATCTTCATCGCCATCGCGGTCAAGTCGGTGTTCTTCGGTGAACCGCTCGGCGTTCTCACGCCAGGCGTGGCCGTGGAGGGTGTCCCCCAGGGACTGACCCACCCGCCGACCCATGCCCCGGATGTGGACCAGCGGAACCAGGAGTTGCACGACAACACCGGGTGGCTGGGACCGGCGCCGGGGACGGTCATCCTGGCCTTCGTCTTCCTGGCGGCGTTCATGCTCTACTTCTTCGTCAACTGGAAGGTGCTGAGCTTTGTCTGGAAGATCGGGTAGCACGGGCCTGCCGGGTCGGGTCCGGCTGGCGCTGGCGGCACTGGTCGGGCTGGGGCTGATCACCGCCTCGTGGTGGGCCCTGGCCCTGTGGCCGCTGCCGTCGGACGCCCCGGCCTGGCTGACCCGGACCCGGGCGGTGTGCTTCGGCGCGCTGCCCGACACCCTCCCCGACGCCGGCGGCTGGATCCTGCTGGTGGGCCAGCCGATCGGGATGCTGATGATCCTGCTGACGGTGTGGGGAGAGGAACTGCGATCGGGGATTCAGGGACTCGCCTCCCGGCTCGGGGGACGGGTGGCGCTGGCGGGGGGAGTGGCCAGTGTGGTGCTGGGCCTGGTGGGGGTGGTGCTGAGGGTGGACCAGGCGCGCGGCGAGGCGTTCCCGCTCAACCCGGGGAATCCGGCCGAGCTGGCGGCGATGGGCAGGATTGACGACAAGGCCGCCGCCCTCAGGCTGGTCGACCAGCGAGGCCACACCGTGGACCTCGAGCAGTACCGCAACCGGCCGGTGATCGTCACCTTTGCCTTTGCCCACTGCACCGCCGTCTGCCCTACCATCGTGCACGATCAGCTGCAGGTGCTGGAACAGAGTCCGCCGGGCCGTCGACCGGCCCTGTTGATCGTGACCCTCGATCCCTGGCGCGACACCCCGGAGCGGCTGGCCTCGATGGCCGCGGCGTGGGGCCTCGATGCCGAGGACACTCACGTGCTGAGTGGCCCGGTGGACGAGGTGGAGGCGGTACTGAGCCGGTGGCGGATCCCCCGGACCCGGAACACCGTCACCGGCGACGTGGCCCACCCGTCCATCGTGTACCTGGTGCGGCCGGGCGGCCGGCTGGCCTATGCGCTGGACGGGACCCCGGACGTGATGCTGGCGGCGCTGAAAGGCCTCTGATCGGCAGGCCGCGCTGAGGGTGATGCTGGCTGAGCCTACCGGGCGTTCCAGCCGTTCACCGGCCCGCCGTTGAAGAACGCGGCGGGCAGCATCACCCCGCCCCGCTTGAAGACCATGCCGTTCCTGAGCACGAACTGCACGTCGCGCAGCGCATCGATCCCGGCCAGCGGATTGCCCGGCACCGCGATGAGATCGGCGAACATCCCCACCTTGATCGGTCCCCGCGTCTGTTCCGTTTCACTCACCGTGTAACCGTTGATCGTCATCGCGCGCAGGATGTCCGCATCCGGAATCCCGGCCGCTTTCCAGGTCTCGATGAACTCGATCGCCACCTCCCCCCGGGTTTTCCCGGGCACGAAGTAGTCCGCGTCGGTGGAGAAGGTGAGCGGTGCCTTGTTCTGCCACGCATTGCGCAACAGGGCGACCGTCTGGTCGTAGCGCTCCCGGGTGGTATGTCCGGTGAGCGAGATCGGCGTTTCGGTGCCCGCCCGCCAGACCCCCTTGATCGCCATCTGCCTGTGCAGCTCGTCGGTCATCCCGCGGTCGTGGGCGATCGACCAGATCCCGGCTTCGACCGCCCGCTTCCCGCCGTCGATCGTCTGCACGTGGCCCTCCACCTTGAGGCCTGCCTTGGCGGCCTCGCTGATCACCAGCCGGATCTCGTCGGTGCTGTAGCCCCAGGGCTTGCAGTCCACGCAGATCTTGATCACCCGCGCCCCGAACAGGGCGTTCTGCCGCACCGCCTTCACGAGTTCATCCGGCGTGTCGGCTTCGAGATACTCCGGATAGACGATCCGCCGATCGAGCGCCATTTCCGGATTCGGCCAGAACTGTCCACCCATGCCGCCGATGATCAGGCCTGACGGAATCACGGTCGGTCCGGGAATCCAGCCCTGCTCGATCGCCTGCCGGAGCGCGACGTCGGCGTAGTTGCCGCTGTTCCCCATGTCCCGCACGATCGTGAAGCCCGCGGCCAGCATCTGGATCCCGTTCGACGCGGCCTGGATCGCCCGGAGTGGGGTGGCGTCGAGGATGGAGGTGAGGTAGTAGCTGTTGCGCTCGGGCACCTCCTTGTAGGTGAGGGCCAGGTGATTGTGGGCATCGACCAGCCCCGGCAGGACCGTGAGCCCGGACAGGTCGATCACTTCGGCGCCGGCCGGGATCGGGAGGTCGGGGCCGATCGCCGTGAACTTGCCGTTCTCCACGAGGATTACCTGGTTCGTGGCGACGGTGCCCGATTCCGGATCCACCAGCCGGCCGGCCTTGATGGCCGTCACCTGGGCCGCCGCAAGGGAACCGAACAGGAACTGGAGCGCGGTGACGCTCGCGAGCATTCCTGCGCGCGGGCGGGGCACGAAGGTCGACATGATGGAGCCTCTTGATGGGGGTCTCATGGGAGGTACCCTGGCGTCGGTATAAAGCGGCTCCTGACTGTTCGTGTCAAGCGGAGCGAACACTGCGGACGCGGTGGTCGCCCTGGTGGATGGGGTATTTCTCCTCCCCGGGATGGCCTCCAGTTCCTTTGCCGCCAACCGCTTGATGCGAACGCCATAGCTTGCCACGCTGCTTCATGCCGCAGATGAGGTCCTCGAAGACAAGCCGTTGGACACCCCAGATAGGCAGG
>CAYINH010000294.1:0-3834 GCA_964364615.1 uncultured Gemmatimonadaceae bacterium | reverse complement strand
CCGCCCTCCGATTCGAACCATGGCGCGGAGCCCTCTATACCGGCCTGGCCGAGCCGGGGGGGGTCGCCGCCAGCCCGGAGGTCATCACCCAGTCGGTGGCCCGGAACCGGGCCGGGTACGTCTCGGCGGTCAACATCATCGGCCTGCCCACCGATACCGGCCTCGCCAGCGTGACCACGATTCCCCAGGCCATTACCCAAGGGGATCTCCAATTCCGGACCACCAGTGACTCAGTGGACGGGGGCATCATCCTCGGGTACCGGCTCGCCGAGCGGATGTCGCTCTACCAGGGGGACCTGGTGGAGCTGGTGTCCTCGGCCTCGGCCCGGGTCAACCCGGCGCTCGGCACGGTGGTGCCCAAATTCTGGCGGTTCGAGGTGGTCGGCCGGTTCGATACCGGAATGTTCCAGTACGACGATACGTTCGCCATCATGTCCCTCGAGCGAGCGCAGGCGTTCGACGGCCTGGGGAAGGCGATCACCGGCATCCAGATCCAGGTGACGGATCCCTGGCTGGCACCCGCCATCGGCAAACGGCTGGAAGGGAAGCTGGGCTACCCGTACCGCACGCTCGACTGGCAAGCCCAGAACGCCACCCTGTTCAGTGCCCTCCAGCTCGAGAAGCTCGGGATGGGGCTGATCATCTGCTTCATCATGGTCGTCGCGGCCTTCAACATCGTCGGAACCTTGATCATGATGGTCGCCGACAAGACCCGGGAGATCGGGATTCTCCGAGCCATGGGGATGTCCGCCGGCGCGATCCGTCGGGTGTTTCTGGTCCAGGGCGGGATCATCGGACTCACCGGGACCACGATCGGGCTGGGGCTGGGACTCGTCGTGGCCTACCTGATCGATGCCTCCGGGGTGATCCGGATTGATCCGGCGATCTACTTCATCGACCACCTGCCCGTCCATATCGAATGGCTCGACGTGCTGGCGGTGGTGCTCACCAGTCTCACCGTCGCCCTGCTGGCCACCGTTCACCCCTCCCGAGTGGCGTCGGCCTTGGAGCCGGTCGATGCCATCCGTCATGAATAGCCGGCCCCCGCTGCTGGAGGCCCGCGGGCTGACCAAGAGCTACCGGGGGGGCGACGGGGGTCTCCTCCCGATCCTCACCGGCGTCGACCTGACGCTGCAGTGCGGGGAGTTCGTGGCCATCGTCGGCGCCAGCGGGGCCGGGAAGAGCACCCTGTTGCACCTGCTCGGGGCCCGCGATGCCCCGACCGGTGGGGAGATCGCGCTGGAGGGCGTGGCCTATGCCGACCTCGACGAGATCGCCCTGGCCAACCTCCGGAGCCGGCGGGTCGGCTTCGTGTTCCAGTTCCATCACCTCCTCCGGGACTTCTCGGCTCTGGAGAACGTGATGATGCCGCTTCGGATCGGGGGCCATTCGGAAACGGAATGTCGCACCCGGGCATCGGTCCTTCTGGAGGCGGTCGGGGTGGGCGGTCGAGCCACTCATCGACCGGCCCAACTCTCCGGCGGTGAACAGCAGCGAGTGGCGGTGGCCCGTGCCCTGGTGGCCGATCCGGTGCTGCTGCTGGCCGATGAGCCGTCAGGCAACCTCGATCCCCCCAATGCGGAGCGGCTCCACGACCTGCTGGGTCTGATGGCGCGCCATTCCGAACGGGGCATCGTGGTGGTCACCCACAATCGGGCGCTGGCGGATCGCGCCGACCGGGTCCTGGCGCTGCACGACGGGAAACTCGAAGCTCCCACCGGCACCGAGGTCCTGTTGCCATGAAATGCGAACGGTGCGGGGACCGCGAGGCCATCATGGAGGTCAAGCACGTCGAGGAGGGCAAGAGCCGGCAGATCCAGCTCTGTGAGGCCTGTGCGGCCGACCAGGGCATCACGGCCGCCGGGGTTGGTCCCGAGACCCCTCTCGGCGGCTTCCTCGCCACCATGTGGCAAGGAGCCGATCTGGAGGAATCCGAGCTGGTCCCTGGCGGGGCCTGCCCTGGATGCGGCGGTACCTATGCGGACTTCCGGCAGACGGGCCGCTTCGGTTGCGCCGAGTGCTGGCGGCTGTTCGAGCCGGCGATCCGAGTCCTCCTCCGCCGGTACCATGGATCGACCAAGCACCTCGGTCGGGCCCCGGTTCCCCGGACCGAGGGGGTGCTCAAGGCCGAACGGGCCGGGCTGCTTCGGGAACGGCTCCGGCAGGCAGTGGAAACCGAGGACTTTGAAATGGCGGCCAGGATTCGCGATCAGCTTGGGGAGTTGGACTGATGGATCTCGCGCTGGTCGCCGACGGCGGCCTCGGCTGGCTCGACGCCAGCGGCCCGGAGAGCCATCTGGTCCTCTCGACCCGGGTCCGGCTGGCCCGGAACCTCGAGGGACGTCCGTTCCCGCTCCGGAGCGTGGACAGTGACCGGATTCGTGTCCTCAGCGCGGTACAGGAGGCGACCACCGGCGCCGTGGCACTGACAGGAGCGCAGTGCCTGAAAATCGACCAGCTGTCCCAACTTGACCGCCCGCCCTTGCACGCGCGGCATCTGGTGAGCAAGGAACTGGCGGTGCCACAGTCGCCGACCCCCCCCCGGCCGGGGTCGGCCCGGATCATCGGAACCGAGGCCGGGGTGATGGTCAACGAGGAAGATCATGTCCGGCTTCAGGGGCTGGTTTCGGGCTTCGCATTGCGGTCCGCGTGGTCCCGGGTTGCGAGGCTGGACGCTGAACTGGGGCAACGACTTGCCTTCGCCTTTCACCCTGAGTTCGGTTATCTTACCAGCTGTCCGACCAACGTGGGGACCGGACTCCGGGCCTCCATTCTGATCCACCTCCCCGGCCTCGTCCTCACGAAGGAAATCAACAAGGTTCTCCAGAGTCTCGGACAGGTCGGACTGACCTTTCGGGGACTCTACGGGGAGGGTAGTGAGGTGGTTGGCAACCTGTTCCAGGTGTCCAACCAGACCACCCTCGGCAAGTCGGAGGTGGAACTCCTCGATCACTTGGCAGGGATTGTGCGCCAGGTGATCGGGTATGAAGAGCGGGCCCGGGAAGTCCTGCTCCGGGATGCCCCCGGGGTGATCGAGGACAAGGTGTGGCGGGCGTTCGGCCTGCTGCGGTATGCCCGGACCCTCTCCTTCGATGAGGGGATGAATCTGCTGAGCGCGGTTCGCCTGGGTGTGGGGCTGGGGCTGATCCCGGACGTCGGAATGTATGGACTGAACCGGATCCTGATGTTCTCCCAGCCCGCGCACCTGGCCCAGACGGCCGGTCCGGAGCAGGAGGCGGGCGACCCGGCGGTTCGACGCGCGGCGCTGGTCCGGCAGACGCTGGTGGACGAGGCGGGACGGCGAGGCTGATGGTGCGGCCTCAGAGAGAGGAACGATGAACAGCTACAACTTTACGGATCGGGTGCGGAAGGTGCTGGCCATGGCGCGCGAGGAAGCCGCCCGGCTGCATCACGAGTACGTCGGCACCGAGCACATCCTCCTGGGATTGATCCGGGAGGGTGAGGGCGTTGCCGCCGCCGTGCTGACCCATCTGCACGTCGATCTGGAAGAGATCCAGCAGAAGATCGAAGAGACCGTCAAGAAGGGAAAGGCCGGAGCCGCTCCGGGGCTTGACCTGCCGTATACCTCCCGGGCCAAGAAGGTCCTCGAACTCGCCATGGCCGAGGCCCGCGAGTTGAATCACAGCTATGTGGGGACCGAGCACCTGTTGCTGGGGCTGTTGCGGGAAGAGAAGGGGATTGCGGCGCAGGTCCTGATGGACGCCGGCGTGGGCTTGGAGCAGTCGCGAGCCGAGACCCTTCGCCTGCTCGGCAGCGATCTTCCACAGGGCGCCGCGCCGGGCGCGAGCCCGGGTCCCGCGACGGGGACCCCTG
>CAYINH010000293.1:0-3837 GCA_964364615.1 uncultured Gemmatimonadaceae bacterium | reverse complement strand
CTGGGCAGGGTGATGGTTACGCTGTCGGCTTCGGTGGATGCGGTGGCGGAGCTGGTGGCAGATCAGTTGAGTTCGGGAGTGTTCCGGGCCAGCGAGCCGACCCGATCGGCTCCCGACTACCTCCCGATCGGCAGCGGGTACCGGCGGGCCCCCCGGGTCCTGGCGGTGGTGGGGGCCCTGTCCTCCGACTCGCTGAACGTTCTGGCGCAGCGGGTCACCCTGCGGTAACTCCGGGGCGAGTTACTCGCCTCGCTTCTCCTTCTCGATCATCTCTTCCGAGACATAGTCGGCCGGCCGCTCCTCGTGGGCAAATTCGGCCATGACCACCGCATGGTGCGACTCGCCATCAAGGGTGATTTCCCCGAGCCGGGGTGAGACCATCGGGAACCGCCGGGCGAAAAGCCCGTAGCTGGCGAGAAAGAGCCCGCCCAGCAGCAGGGTTGCCGACAGCTCGGGGAGCCCGAAGACCGGTCCGTGTTCCTCGGTGATCGACGGGATGATCAGGAGGTAGCGCTCCAGCCAGAGTGCGGTCAGACTGATCGTGGCGAACAGCCCCAGGGTGACCCGGGTCTTCTTGGGGGTCGTGCCCAGCAGACCGGCAAACGGCACCAGGAACATCCCCAGGAAGACGGCGGTCCCGACCGGTCGCCAGGGGCCCCACAAGCGGGCAAAGACGAAGCCGGTTTCCTCATGCATGTTGCCGTACCAGATCACCAGAAACTGGGACCACATCAGGTACGCCCAGAACACGGTAAAGCCGAAACAGAGCTTGCCCAGATCATGGCGCTGCTTGGGGCTGATCAGGTCCGCGATCCCCAGCTGTCGCTCACCGTACATCATGGTCAGCGCCAGCAGCATGTGCCCGCCCAGAAACGAGCCCATGAAATAGAAGCCGCCCAGCAGGTTGGAGAACCAGTGCGGCTGGAGCGCCATCATCATGTCGAACGCGATCAGGGAGAATCCGAGCGCATAGAGCACGATGTACACCGCGGCCAACCTGGCGATCCGGGCCTGCTGCCGCTCCCGGGCGGCCGGGCTGCCGTCGAACCCCGCCGTCCAGGCCTGATAGAGCCGCTGACGCGCCCCGTCGGCCTTCCCGACCACCAGCGACAGGTCGGGGATCAGGTCGGCCCGGACCAGGGCCCAGCCGACCCCGAACAGGATCGACAGGAGCACCGTCAGTCGCAGGAACATGAAGCCGTGGCCCAGCCAGATCACCTTGCCCGGCTGGAACGAGTGCAGCTGATGCTCCATCGGGCCGTAGATGGCGTCGTACCCCACGGTGAAGATCAGGATCAGTCCGACCAGGGACACCGCGAAGAAGGCCACGTTGGCCGCGGCAAACCGGAGGATCATCCCGGACCAGCGGGCCTTGGCCAGCTTGTGCACCGCCACCAGGGCCACCGAGCCGCCGGCCAGTCCGGTGAAGAACACCCAGTTCCAGTGAAAGGCCTGCCATGCCCGATGGTTGGCATCGCCCAGCAGGGAGAGCACGAACCCGACGCCCCCGAGGAGAGCGAAGAGAATCCCGGTGCGCAGGAACCCGGCGTAGCGACCGGCCAGGGAGTGGGTGACAAGCCGGTCCCGCAGGACGGTGTCGGCCATCACTGGGTTCCTCCCGCCGCGGCCTGCAGCGCCCGGACATGGTTGACCACGGCCCAGCGACCCTCAGGGGCCACCAGCCGATCGCCCTGCCGCGGCATGACGCCCCGGCCGTATCGGATGATGCTGTAGATCTGGCCGTCCGACAGAATACCGGCCTTGGCGGTCAGCAGGCTGGGAGCCCCGATCTTGGGCGCCACCGGCCCGCGCCCATCGCCCGCCTGGCCGTGGCAGTGGGAGCAATAGAACTGGTAAAGCGTGTCCCCCACGGCGGCGGTGGTGGCCGGATCGGCGGGGTTGACGAGCCGGTCCGCGGTCGCGGTGCCGGCCGCCAGCCATTCGACGGACCAGTCCATCTCCACGGCGTTGACCGGCACCGTCCCCGGCACGGTGTTGCGGGGGATATCCGCCCGTCCGTACGGATGGAACGCCGGCGACTGGATCATGTGGTCAAACCAGGGCACCAGCTTGACCAGATCGTCGGGGCTGGGCAGGGTGTGGTAGTACCAGTTGCACCCGCCCGCCCCGAGCGTCAGGGCCACCACCAGGATGGTGCCGAGCCTAGCCCTCATGGGATACCTCCACCGCGCCGGCCGCGGTCAGCAGCTGCCCCACCTGGGCTGTCCGGTCCGGGCCGCAGGGCGCGAAGATCCCGATCTGATCATCGGTGAACCGTTCCCGGAAGGGGCGTCCCTTGAGCGAGCGACGGGCCGAGAGAATGATGATGCCGGCCACCGTGCTGAGGGCGCCGAGCAGAATGGTCAACTCGAACATCAGCACGACATAGGGAGGCAGCGCCGCGATCGGCTTGCCGCCCACCAGGATCGGCCAGTCGTAGGCCATCCAGGTCGTCATCCCGAACCCGGCGGCGCATCCGGTGAGCCCGCCGATCAGGGTGAAGAGCCGGACGTTGCTCACCGGATGATCGAGGGCTTCCTCGATCTCGTGGTTGGGAGCCGCGGAGTAGACGGTCAGGTCGTCATGCCCCTGCGCCTTGAGACGCCGGATGGCGTCGGCCGCAGCGTCCACGTGCTCGAAGGTCCCGAGCACCCCGCTGAGGGTGGCCATCAGTGACCTCCCTTCTTGAGGCGCGGCATCGGGATCATCTCCTTGATCTCCTGAATGGCCACGATCGGGAAGGTCCGGGCGAACAGCAGGAAATACATCAGGAACCAGCCGAACGACCCCACCAGGATCCCCCAGTCGGCCCAGGTCGGATTGCCCTGGCCCCAGGCGTATGGCAGGAAGTCGTTGGACAGGGACGAGGCGATGATGACGTACCGCTCGAACCACATCCCGATGTTGATGAAGATCGAGATCACGAACAGGGCGCTCAGGTTGGTCCGGATCTTCTTGAACCAGAGCAGCTGTGACACGAACGCGTTGCAGATGATCATCGACCAGCCGGCCCACCATTGGGGGCCGAAGGCCCGACGGAAGAAGGTGGTCTGCTCGAAAATATTGCCGCTGTACCACCCGACGAAGTACTCAACCAAGTAGGCGTAGAACAGGATCGACCCGGTCAGCAGGGTGAGCTTGGCCAGGTTGTCAAAGTGGTATTCGGTGATCATGTGCTCGACCTTGAGCACTCGGCGGAGTGGGACCAGCAGGGTCAGCACCATGCCGATGCCGGAGTAGATCGCCCCGGCCACGAAATAGGGGGCAAAGATCGTCCCGTGCCAGCCCGGAACGATCGACATGGCGAAGTCCCAGGACACCACCGAGTGGACGGACAGCACCAGCGGCGTGGCCAAGGCAGCCAGGTAGAGGTACCCCCGGGTGTAGTGGCGCCACTGATTGTCGGACCCGGTCCAGCCGAGACTGAAGGCAGCGTAGAGCTTCTTGCGCCAGCCCGACACCTTGTCCCGGACCGCCGCGACATCCGGCACCAGCCCGACCACCAGGAAGGTGGTGGACACCGTCAGGTAGGTGCCAATGGCGAACACGTCCCAGATCAGCGGCGACATGAAGTTGGGCCACAGGCCCCGCTGGTTGGGATAGGGCAGCAGCCAGTAGAAGACCCACTGCCGCCCGATGTGAATAATCGGGAACAGCCCCGCGGTCATCACCGCGAAGACCGTCATGGCTTCGGTCGAGCGATACACCGCCGTCCGCCAAGGCGACCGGAACAGAAAGAGAATCGCCGAGATCAGGGTCCCTGCATGGCCGATGCCGACCCAGAAGACGAAGGTCGTGATGTAGACCAGCCACATGACCGGGGGGACGTACCCCGCC
>CAYINH010000292.1:0-3846 GCA_964364615.1 uncultured Gemmatimonadaceae bacterium | reverse complement strand
GCCGGCGCCCACCACGTTGTGCCAGAGGAAGGAGACCGCCGGGGCCCCGAAGCTGACGGCGGCGACGGCCGCCATCCCGGCCAGCAGCCCCACAAAGGCTCCCAGGGCCCGGGTGCCCGGGATCATCGCCAGGATGAACACCCCCAGGATCGACCCGTAGAAGAACGAACCGAACCGGTTGACCACCTCGATCAGCGAGCCCAGTGAGCCGGCGTAGCTGGCCACCACGCAGGCGAACAGGCCCCAGAACAGGGTGGCGGCCTTGGAGACCCGAAGGAAGTGGGCATCGGAGGCGACCGGCCGGATCCACCGCCGGTAGAAGTCGATCACGGTGGCGGTGGAGAGCGAGTTGAGCTCGGCGGCGATGCTGGACATGGCGGCCGCCATGACTGCGGCCAGGAAGAGGCCAACCAGTCCGACCGGCAGCTGGTCCAGCACGAACCGCGGCATGATGTAGTTCACATCCATGGGCGACCCGCCCGTCACCTCGCCGGCCAGCGCCAGCGCCTCGGTCCGGATCCCGGTGACCTCCGCCTCCCGAGTCCGGAAGGTCTCCTTCGCGGTGGCCAGGGTGGCGGCAGGACCGGCCTCCGCCGCGTCGGCCACCACCCGGGCGGCTGCCTCCCGCTCGGCGAACGCGGTGGTGTAGCGGGATTCCAGGGCGGCGTAGCGAGGGCCCTCCGCGGTCCGCACCTGCTGCTCGTGGGCCGGATTGTAGAGCAGAGGTGGCGCCTGGAAGAGATAGAACACGAAGACCAGGATGCCGATGAGCAGGATCAGGGCCTGGAGCGGGATCTTCCAGTAGGCACTCATCAGCAGCGAGCTGCGAGCGTCGTCGACCGATCGGGCGGTGAGATATCGCTGAACTTGACTCTGGTCGGTGCCGAAGTACGACAGCATCAGAAAGGTCCCGCCCAGGACGCCGGACCAGAAGGTGTAGGTCTCCGTCAGAGTGAAGGAGAAGTCAAAGGCCTGGAGCCGGCCGGTGGCCCCGGCAATGGTGAGCGCCTCGACCGGGGAGACCGGGAGCTTGATCAGCAGGACCACCACCACCGCGACCAGCGCGAAGACGATCAGGACCATCTGCTTGACGTCGGCCCAGGTGACCGCCTGTACCCCGCCGATCATGGTGTAGATGACCGTCGGAACCCCGATCAGGGCCACCGACATATAGAGATCCCAGCCGAAGATGGCGCTGAACACGATGGCGGGTGCCGAGAGGATCGCGCCCGCGGACATTCCGCGCGACATCAGGAAGAGGAAGCTGGTAAGCGAGCGGGTCTTGGCGTCGAATCGCCGCTCGAGGTACTCGTAGGCGGTGAAGACCCGGGCACCGTGCAGGAAGGGCACCAGGGTCACGCCCAGGATCACCATGGCGATCGGGAGACCGAAGTAGAACTGGACGAACCGGATCCCGTCGGTGGCTCCCTGGCCCGTCGTTCCGATCATGGTCACCGCGGAGAGTTGAGTGGCCATGACCGAGAGGCCCACCGCCCACCACGGGAGGCTGCGATTGGCGAGGAAATAGCCTTCGATCTCGTGGGTGTTCCGGGAGCGGCGGATGCCGTCCCACATGATGTAAACCAGGTAGCCGCTGACAATGGCCCAGTTCAGCGGATGCATGCGGCCTTCAGCTCGCGAACCGGGACTGCATGGCCCAGAGCAGCGCCAGCGCGATGCCCTGGACGATCAGGACCTGGAGGAGTGTCCGTTTGAAACGGGCACCGGGTTCGGTGGAGGGCTCAGTCGTCACAGTGGGCGAGTATAGGGTTACTGGCGCCGGGGGGCAACAACCTCAACCCCAGCTGCCCCTGCCGAGGCCACCGCCGAGTCGAAAGCCCAGCCATGCGAGGGCCAGGCCGCCCACGACCTGGGCCAGGATATTGAGAGCCGCTCGGACAGTGCCGCCATCCCGCCAAAGGAGCAGCGTCTCGGCGCCGAACGCCGAGAACGTGGTGAAGCCACCGAGCAGCCCCACCATCATGAAGAGCCGGACATTTCCCGTGAAGGACCCCCGGACGTCGATGATCCCCAGCGCCATCCCGATCACCAGGCAGCCCAGCCAGTTGACCAGCAAGGTGCCGACCGGAAACGAGATGGGTGGCAGATACCGGGTCACTGCGGTTCCGGTCCCGAACCGCAACACCGCCCCGAGGAACCCGCCGAGGCCGACGATCAGCGCCTGAGACAACCAGCGGCCCATGACTAGACCTGGGCCGGAAGGGGAGTCCGCTTGACTTCGTCCCACAGCAGGTCCATTTCGGCGAGCGTCATCCGGTGCAGTTCGAGTTCCCGTTCCCGCGCCAGACGCTCCACCCCTCGGAACCGGCTGGAAAACTTCCGGTTCGCCCGATCCAGTGCCGGCCCGGGGGGGACGCCCAGTTTGCGGGACAGATTGACCACCGAGAACAGCAGGTCCCCGATCTCATCCCGGAGCCGATCCCGCCAAGCCTCGCCCTCGCCCTCGCCCTCACCGTTCCCGGGAGGAGTACCGGCGCACTGCGATACCTCCAGCAGCTCCTCCCGGATCTTGTCGAGCGGGCCCGCCGCGTCCGGCCAGTCGAAGCCCACCGAGGCCGCCCGCTCCTGGAGTCGAAAGGCCATCAGGAGGTCCGGCAGGGTCGGGGGCAGGCCATCCAGAACCCCCCGCTCGGTCTGGTGCTCGCGCTGCTTGAGTCGCTCCCAGGGCTCTTTGGGACCCAGATCGAACAGGTGCGGGTGCCGTCGCTTCATCTTGTGTTCAAGATCGTCCGCCACGTCGTCCGGGGTGAACTCGTCCCGCTCGGCGGCAATCACCAGCTGCCAGGCCAGATGGAGCAGCATGTCGCTCACTTCTTCCCGAATGGCCGACGGGTCGGCGGTGCCGAGCGCATGGTCCAGCTCGAGGAGTTCCTCGACCAGGTATGGCCGGAGGGTCTCCCGGGTTTGAACTCGGTCCCATGGGCACCGGGCCCTGAGATCGGTCACCATGGTGATGGCTCTCGCAAGCGCTGATGTTTCTTGCATTTACACCTCCCGGGTCGTATTCTACTGCCCGCCGTGACCGCGTCCAATCCCCCCCCGACATGGCGCGCCTGGATCGAGGTCGACCTCGAGGCGCTGTTGACCAACGCCCGCACGTTTTCCCGGCTGGCCGGCGTCCCATTGCTGCCAGTCGTCAAGGCCGACGCCTATGGGCTTGGTGCCGTCGAGGTGGTGCGTGCCCTCGAGCTCGTCGATCCGTGGGGCTACGGCGTGGCGACCCTGACCGAAGCCGAGGAACTCCGGCGCCAAGGGGTGGTCCGGCCGGTCCTGATCCTCTCTCCGCTTCTGCCAGCAGAAGTGGCTGGTTGCCTCGCGGCAGGCGCCCGCCCCAGCATCGGGGATCTGGCCGCGTTGGACGCCTGGCTGGCTGCCGGGGAGGCCCCTTTCCACATTGAGCTCGATACCGGCCTCGCTCGAGGGGGGTTCTCCTGGTACGATGCCGACTTGCTGGCTGTGCTGGGAGCTCGACTCCGGAACGCCCCCGGTTGGGAAGGGGCCTGGTGCCAGTTCCATTCCGCTGACACAGACCCCCCAAGCGCCGTGACCCAGTGGGCCCGACTCCGGGAAACGGTGGCGGCCCTGGGCCCCCAGCGTCCCATGCTCCACGCCGCGAACTCCGCCGGTGGGCTCGCCGGTCAGGGGCTCGGCGGCGATCTGGCCCGACCGGGCATCTACCTGTACGGCGGCGCCGTCGGTGGGCACCGGCCGGTCCCGGTCGTCTCCTTCCACGCTCGGGTGGTGGCCCTCCGTCGCCTGCGGGCCGGGGCCACGGTCAGCTACGGCGCCACCTGGACCGCGTCTCGTGCGACAACGATCGCCACC
>CAYINH010000291.1:0-3854 GCA_964364615.1 uncultured Gemmatimonadaceae bacterium | reverse complement strand
ACGGAGGCAGCCGGAAGACCACATCCCCGACCGTGGGAGTGACCAGCTGGCCCAGTGGCGCAAACCACATTCGCACCAGGGTTGCCGTGACGGCAGTGTCCCCCGCTCGTACGTTCTGGTGGCCATAGACCTTGATCTCCACCGACGCCGTGTCGGGGGTGGTTCGGGGCACCAGCCGGTTGACCCGGACCACCCCCATCTCAAAGCTGCCGTCACTCGAACCTCGGATGACGAATCTCCCCTCCCCTGAAGAGGAATACGCGTACCCGACGGTGGGCACGAAGGAGTCAACCCCGAGGGTCAGCCCGGGGAGCGGGCGCCCCTCCGGATCGCGGGCGATGCCCCGCACGATGGCACAGTCAGTGGGTGGAAACTCATTGAGAGGCTCGAGCGGGCAACGATCCTCCATCGGTAGGTCCGGGTCGGTGCCGGTATTGCATGAACTGGCCACCAGCACGACGGCGGTGCCGGCCAGTATCAGTTGCCGGACCACTGCAACCTGCCGGAGACTTTTCACGGCGCACCGTAGAGGTTGTACAGCCACAGACGCCGGATGGCCACCGGATCGTAGACGGGCAGAGGCTGATCCCAGGAAACCGTATTGTAGGCGCTCCTCCAGGCACTCGAATAGAGTGACCCCACGTTGAATCCGCTGGTGGACCGCTCCAGGCAATACACCAGAAAGTCTCCCCCCGTCACCACCTGGGTGGAATAGGGCCAGGAGCCGCTTGGGGGGAAGCTGGAGAGGCTGCAGTGCTGGATCACATTGAGGACCCAGCTGGCGGGTACCGAGAAGCCGTCGTGGGGCTCTTCGGGTCCGGGGGTGTTGGTGGGGGAGTCAGGCTCACCGGCGCCATCCACCAGATCGTACAGGAATGCGGCCAACGAGGACTCGACCCGGACCCCGTCCCCACCGGGCGGCGGGTTGGTCGCTACCCCGGACGGGAACCCGGTCGTGTTGTTCTCCAGCCCGTAGTCGCCGCCATACGGGGAGATCCCGAGAACATCGCCGAGGGTGACCATGGCGAGGAAGTCGGCGACCCCCTCCCTGAAACTGCAGAGGTGAGCCGTCGTCTCGGTCCAGTCGTGGCTTTCACCGCAGCCCGAGCCGAACCCCCAGGCCTCGACGGCATACCAGTGATACCCGTGGGCGTACTCGTGGACCGTCACGAAGAGTCCGTCGTCCTGGGCTTGGGTGCTAAAGACGCGCCAGAAATTCGTCTTGATCATATCGTTGGCCTGACACCCCGTGAAGTCGGTGGTCGGGCAGTAGTTGATACCGTAGAATCGGTCGGCATCGGCGGCCTCGGCGTAGATCCTCGAGCGGCTCCGGCCGAACTTGGCCCACATCCGCGGGATATGGGTGGAGAGGTCAATGAACACCCGGGCCGCGTAGTCATTGGCTACCCGGAGTTCGAAGTTCGCCCCGGAAAAGCCCGCGAAACCCGCCCCGGCGTACTGGTTGAACTTTCCGGCGGCGTATACGTATCCATTCCGGAGGAAGATATTCCCCTCGATGTACTCATAGCCATCGGGGCAGGTGATGGTGAATCCCCCAACGCTGCTGGTCGCCGCGGCAACCGGATAGAAGAGGTCGTACTCGAGAACCCAGGGCTCCGACTTGCCCCAACACATCGCTTCGATCTCCGCACCGGGCACCGACCTCAGGAACACGGTGGCGGAGTCGCGGTCCCAATAGCGCAGCACCCCGGTCGCATAGGCCCCGCCGACAAGCGATGCCTGAAGCTTCGGCCCCTGGACCGGCCCCCCACGGCGGACCCGGCGAATGTCGTTGCCGCCCTGGGGCCCCCGCTTGGGACGGAACGGGCCATACGAACCGAACAGGGGAATCAGCGTGGAGTCGACGGCCTTGTGGTCGTAGCCCTCCGTCAGTCGGCCGCCCTTCTCGTCGACCAGGATCCACAGATTGGCTTCGGAATGGTCGAGCACCACGGTATCTCTGATCCGGCGAACCTCGGCGGGACCGGGCTTGCTTCGGGCGATCGCCATCACCCGATAGTACCCGGGCTGCTGGAAGGTCACCGTCTCGGTCAGGTCGGCCCGGCTCCCGATACTCACCGGAGCGCGATGCCTCCCGATCTCCTGGACCTTGCTGTCGGGTCCAGGCTCCGGAACGAGGTCATCGTCCATCAGGTAGAGCCGGTAGTCGCCCTGGTCGGCCGCCAGCCGGCCGGTAAACTCCGCCCTCACTCGAATCGGAGTCCCGGGGGTGAACGGCCCCACGGCGGCCATGGTAATCTCAACTCGGGGAATGGCAGGGAATTCGTCTGTGGGCCGGGTGGCCCGTTCCTGGACAGGCTGGGGAGAGGTACCGGGAGCAACCGGCTCAGTCAGATCCTCGCGCTGAGTACAGGCGGCTACCGCGCTGACGACAAGCAGGAGTATCCCCCCCCCCGAAAAACCGCGAATGAGCGTGATGTCATGACGGGCCTCCTCAAGTGAGGGTCTCTGCGCCCATCATGGGGAGGATTCCCGAATCCGGCAAGACCCTGGCTGGCAGGAAATCCGACTGCTTCGGTGCTGATAAATGGCGGAGCGAACCCACAGGCGCCGATGGTGCCGGCGCCCGGATCATTCCCCGAACACCGGACTGAAGTCTTCCTCGGCCCGCGGCTGGATCTGGGGATTGTCGTTCAGCAGCCGGGCGCAGGTGTTCCACCGGAGAATCGCGTCGTGGTTGCCGGCCGGACTCAACCGCTCTGCCGCCTCGAAGTGCTCCATCGCCTCCCGGAGCGCATGGTACGCCACCTCACCGCCCCCCGGCTTTCCCCGGGTCCAGGCCGCCTGCCCCCACCGCTCGGCGGTGATCCCGGCGTAATAGGCCGCCTGATAGGGGTCGGTCAACTGCGGGAGAACCTCCCTCGCCTGCACCGGGGTGGCCCCGACATGCTCGGCGAACTGATCGCTCCGCGCCAGCAGCAGCATCACCAGCGCCTTCTGATTGCCGGGGTCGGCGGCCAGCACGTCGAGACAGATGCTCTCTGCCGCGGTCGGATCGTTGAGCAGCCGGTACCGCTCCGCCTTTTCCAGGGCCCGGACAATCCCACCGGTCGTGATCTTCTTGAGCGCGAACATGGTTCCCTCCTGACTCAAGGTCCAGCCACCCGTCCAGTCATCAGACCCACCAGCTTGACGATCGGATCGAAGGCGTCATCCATCACCCGCTCTTTCATCGGGATGATGGCATTGTCGGTGATGTGGATGTTCTCCGGGCAGACCGTGGTGCAGCACTTGGTGATGTTGCAGTAGCCGATCCCCTGGCTCTTCCGCAACTCTTCCCGGCGATCCAGGGTATCGAGCGGATGCATCTCCAGCGCCGCGGTGTAGACCAGGTACCGGGGCCCGATGAACTCCTCGTGCAAGTGGTGATCCCGGAGCACGTGGCAGACGTCCTGGCAGAGGAAGCACTCGATGCACTTCCGGCACTCCTGGACCCGCTCCACGTCTTCCTGGGCCATCCGCCAGGTCCCGTCCGGCGCATCCGGCGCCCGCGGGGTAAACGGTCGGATCTGCTGCTTGACCCGGTAGTTCCAGCTCACGTCGGTCACCAGATCGCGGGCATGCGGAAAGGCCCGCATCGGCTCCACCGTGATCGGCTCCGACAGGTCGAGATCGGACATCCGGGTCATGCACATCAGCCGGGGCTTTCCGTTGATCTCGGCGGAGCAGGAACCGCACTTGCCGGCCTTGCAGTTCCAGCGGCACGCCAGGTCCGGCGCCTGCTCCGCCTGGATCTTGTGGACCGCGTCGAGCACGACCATGCCTTCGGAGATCTCGGTCGTGTAGTCGGTGAACTGCCCGGAGCCGCCGCCGGGCTCGCTGCGCCAAATCCG
>CAYINH010000290.1:0-3872 GCA_964364615.1 uncultured Gemmatimonadaceae bacterium | reverse complement strand
AAGGGGCCGCCCCCGGAGACCCAGGCCTCTCCCGAAGGGGAGACCGCGGCCCAGGCCCCTTCGGGTGCGGTGGCCGCAGCGCAGGGGGAACCGGCGGGAGAGTCGATGGCCCCCACCGCTCGGCCACGCCGGCAGCGGGAACGTAAGGAACCGGCACCCCGTGAGACGACCGAACCCAGGTCCAGGGCGGAGCCGACCCCCAAGCCCGAACGCCCCCCGCGCAGCGAACGAACCGGCCGAAAGGAGCAGGAGGCCCGACCCAGCCGGGACCGGACCCGGAACGAGAGAGCCCGCCGCCGCGACGCCCCGCTCCCGACTCCCAAGCGGGACCGCCCGATCCCTCCTGCCAAGCCACCCAAGGCACCTTCGCGGGCCAGGATCAGTTTCAGCTGGCGGCCGCTGTTGCTCCTCGCCGTGCCGGCCAGTTGGGCGATGGTCTACTTCCACGCCCATCCGGGCCTGGTCTTCGCGGTCGCCTGCCTGGGGGTCATGCCGCTGGCCGGCTACATGGGCGAAGCCACCGAGCATCTGGCCACCCGGACAGGTCCCGCGTTCGGGGGACTGCTGAACGCCACCTTCGGGAACGCCGCCGAGCTGATCATCGCCATCGTCGCCCTGCGGGCCGGCATGGTGGAGCTGGTCAAGGCCTCCATCATCGGGAGCATCCTCGGCAATCTGCTGCTGATCGGCGGATTGTCGGTCATGGCGGCCGGGCTGGGCCGCTCGGTGGTGAGCTTCAACCGGACCGGGGTCGGCGCCGCGGCCGGCATGCTCGCGCTGGCGGTCGTCGGGCTGGTCTTCCCGGCGCTGTTCCACTCGCTCCACCCCGAGGCGGGCGTTGCGATGGAACTCGGGCTGTCGGAAATCGTGGCGATTGTGCTGGCGGTCACCTACCTGCTGTCGCTGGTCTTCAGTCTGGTGACCCACCGGTCGCTCTTTTCCGGTGATCCCCACCCCACCACCACCACGGTCTGGCGGTCCCCGGTCGCCATCACGGTGCTGCTCCTCGCGACCCTCGGCGTCGTGGCCCAGTCGGAAATCCTGGTGGAGACCGCTCGGGCCGTGGTCGAGACCACCGGCATTTCGGAAGTCTTCCTCGGCCTGATCCTCATCCCGGTCATCGGCAATGCCGCGGAACACGCCGCGGCGATCATGGTGGCCCGGAAGGGGAACATCGACCTCGCCTTCCAGATTTCACTCGGATCGAGCACCCAGATCGCCCTGCTGGTGGCACCCGTCCTGGTGCTGGTGGGCGTCATGGTGGGTCAGCCGATGAACCTGGTCTTCACCCCGTTCGAAGTTGCCGCAGTGGGGCTGGCCACCATCGTCACCGCGATTATCACCCTCGATGGTGAAACCCACTGGTTCGAGGGTGTCCAGCTGCTGGCGACCTTCACCCTGTTTGCCGCGACCGCCTGGGTGATGTAGCCCGACTGCCGCATTGACTTTCTCCCTGCCAGAGCCCTAAGTTCCGGCAGGACAGCATCTTACGGAGGGGACCCACGGGGTGCGAACTCGGCCCACGATCCTCTACTTTGGACCGACGGAGCACCCGGTGCCCGAGCTGGTCCAGCGGTGGGGAGACGGCAAGGAATTCCCGGTCCAGGTTCTCGACAGCGCCGAGGCCGTGGAGGCGATCGTCATGCGGGGACATCCCTGCCTGCTGTTTGTCGACGGTCCCCGACTCCGGGAGGCTGGCCTCGACCTCATCATCAGGCTCAAGACCGATCCGTACAGTGCCATCATTCCGGTGACCGTCCTGGAGGGCGCCCATGACTCGGAGGCGATGCAGGGGTGGTTTACCGCCGGGGCGGACGAGGTCCTCAGCAGCCTCTTCCCTCCCGCCGAACAGCGCGCCCGGCTGGAGGCGATGTGGGCCCGGACCCAGCGGGATGTCGCGGTCCATCCCTCCACCCGGATGCCGGGAGCCCCGGAAATCGAGCGCGAGATCCGGCGCTGGGTGGACCGGGGGAAGACCTTTGCCGTCTGCTATGCCGACCTCGACCATTTCAAGGAATTCAACGACCGCTACAGCTACTATGACGGCGATCGGGTGATCTTCCTGCTCTCCCGCATCCTCCACGACGTCGTCAAGGGCCTGCTGGGCCACGATGGGTTCGTGGGGCATATTGGAGGGGATGATTTCATTTACATTATTCCCGGGGACCACATTGAGCAGATCTGTACCGAGATCCTGGAGATCTTCGATACCCTGGTCCCCCTGCAGTACAATGAGCAGGACGCTCGCGCGGGCTACTTCTTCGGGAAGGACCGGCGGGGGCAGTTGCACCGGGTGCCGCTGATGACCCTCTCGATCGGGGTGGTGACCAACCGGCACCGGGAATTCTCTCACCCGGCGGAAGTGAGCGAGCTGGCGACCGAGATGAAGAGCTACGCCAAGACCCTTCCAGGGTCGGTATTCGTTGTGGACCGTCGACGGGCCCGGGACAGTGAAGGGGCCGTTGGCCGAACCCGAGACAAGACCTGATGGACGTACCCTGCCCACAGTGCGAGACGATATTCCGGGTCGACCCGGCCAAGGTACCCCCGGCCGGGGTGCGGGCCCGCTGTTCGGTCTGCGCCAGCATCTTCTTCGTCGGCCCGGCTTCGGGGACCGAACCGCCGGCGCCGCCTCCGTCGGCGGCAGCCAGCCCGGCGCTGCCGCCACCCCCGGCCCGGAGGGCGGCGTCCCGGGCCGCCCCACCCCCGCCTCCGGCGGTGGCCCGGACCGCGGCGCCACTGGTCCCTCCTCCGACGCCCCAGCAGGCGAGCGGTCCGTCGGCGTCTGCCGAAGCCCCCGCACGGCCGATGGCCCCATCGGCGCCTCCGCCGAGGGCCACTCCGGTTCCGCCGCCAGTCTCACCCCGGGCGATCAACCCGTTTCTGGCCCAGGAGCCGGGGACCAAGGCCCGGCGCCTGGCTCGGGCCCTGATCTCCGATCTGGTGGTCTACCACCCGGCCAAACGCGCCGATGGGCTTCGGGATGGGTCGCTCAAGATCCTGTTCGAGGAGGAGATCCGGAAGTGCTGGGAGGAGTATACCGACCAGGTCGGGATGGAGATGGCCTCCACCACGCCGTTCTTCACTGACGCACTGAACGAGATTCTGGCGGACGGCCGGACAGTCTTCCCCTGATTATATTGGGCTGACTGGAGCCGCTCGCCTGCCTCGCGGCAGGCGGGCGGTTCGTGCCATGGAACCCAGGAGGAGGGTCCGACATGTCGGCGTTATCAGATCGACTCGGGGAGCTGCAAGGTCGGATGGCCGAACTCCGGAGGTTCCTTTGACCTTGATGGCAAGCAGCAGCGCCTGGCGGAGCTGGAGACCCTCCAGGCCGACCCGGCGTTCTGGAGCGACCAGGAGTGCGCTCGGGGGATCGTTCAGGAACAGAAGGGGCTTCGCACCGTGGCCACGCCCGCCCTGGCGGTCGAGCAACGGGTGACCGATGCCCTCGGGATGGCGGAGCTGCTGGATGACGCCCCTGACGACGAGCTGACCGCCGAGCTGGAGCGGGAAGCGCAGGAGATCACCACCGCCCTTGAGGCCCTGGAATTGAAGGCGCTGCTGGGCGGCCCTGATGACGTCCGTGACGCGATCCTGACCGTCCACCCGGGCGCCGGGGGCACCGAATCCCAGGACTGGGCCGAGATGCTGACCCGGATGTACAACCGGTGGGCCGAGGACAAGGCCTTCGAGATCAACGTTCTCGACATGGTGCCCGGGGAAGAAGCCGGGATCAAGTCCGCCACCCTCGAGATCAAGGGACAGTTTGCCTACGGCTACCTGAAATCCGAGACCGGGGTCCACCGGCTGGTGAGGATCTCCCCGTTCGATTCCCAGTCCCGCCGGCACACCTCCTTCGCCTCGGTCTT
>CAYINH010000289.1:0-3893 GCA_964364615.1 uncultured Gemmatimonadaceae bacterium | reverse complement strand
GATGCGATGCTCGCCATCCTGGTCGGGGCTCACTACCGGCTCAAGCCGGCGGACCTGACTCAGGCGGAGCCGCGGGCCCAGCGGCTGGTCCCCGAGAGCTTTGCCCGAAAGCACCTGTTGCTTCCGCTGCGGGAGACCGACCGGGAGCTGGTTGTCGCGACGGCGGATCCCTCCGACTTCGAGGCGGAGCAGGGGATCGGGTTCGCCTCCGGACGGACACCGGTGTTCGAGATCGCCCCACCGACGGCGCTGCAGGCCGCTGTGGACCTGGCCTATTCCCCTGACCGCGTCCTGGACTCCCTGTTGGAGAAGCTCCCCGACCAGGAGGACGAGATGGTCCGGCTGGTGGAGGGGGGCGAGCCCGATCACCTGACCCAAGATGATGTCGAGTCCGCTCCGGTGGTCAAACTCACCAGCCTCATTCTCCGGGACGCAATCCGGCAGCGGGCCAGTGACATTCACATCGAGCCGGGCCGCGAGGGTGGGCGGGTCAGATTCCGGGTTGATGGGGTCATGCGCCAGTACATGCAGCTCCCGATGCCGGCGCTCTATCGGATCCTCAGCCGGATCAAGATCATGGGCCAACTCGACATCGCGGACCGACTGCGTCCCCAGGACGGTCGGGCCCGCATCGGGCTTGGCAACTTTGAATATGACCTCCGGATTTCGACCGTCCCCACCCGGGAGGCGGAGAAGGCGGTGATCCGGCTCCTCAACCCGCAAGGGATGGCGGGGCTGGCCGAAGTCGGGTTCACCGAGGAGATCCTGGACCGTTTCCGGGAGGTGCTGGGGGGCCGGGACGGCATCGTCGTGGTCACCGGGCCAACCGGGTCGGGGAAGACGACCTCGTTGTATGGGGCGCTGCAGGAGGTGGCGACTGAGGACGTCAACATCATGACGGTGGAGGACCCCATCGAATACGAACTGCAAGGGGTCACCCAGATCCAGGTGGAGCCCAAGCGGGGGGTCACCTTTGCCTCGGCGCTCCGGGCGATCCTGCGCCAGGACCCCGACGTCATTCTGGTCGGCGAAATCCGCGACCTGGAGACCGCTGAGGTGGCGGTCCAGGCCAGCATGACCGGCCACCTGGTGCTGGCCACCCTCCATACCAACGACGCGGTGGGTGTGATCCAGCGGTTGAGCGATCTCGGACTGGACACGCCGTCCATTGCCGGGACCCTGCGGGCGGTGCTGGCCCAGCGACTGGTGCGTCGGCTGTGCGAGGATTGCAGTGTCCCGGCCCCTGACGAGCTGCCCAAGGGAGAGGCCGAGTTGGCCCTCAAGTACGGGGTCCGACCCACCAGGATCCGGGTCGGGTGTGACGCCTGCGGCGGGACTGGGTACCGCGGCCGGTTGCCGGTGGCGGAACTGCTGGTGGCCGATGAAGGGGTGAGGGAGGCCATCGGCCGGGGGGGCTCCCACGCGGAGATCCGCGATGCCGCAGTCGCCGGCGGGATGCGGTTGCTCGATGAACTGGCCCTGGAACCGGTCCGGGCCGGTCTGACCACGCTGGAAGAGATCGCACGGGAGATGGGGGAACCGGAGCATGCGGCCGTTCCCGACCAGCCCCATGTGCTCCTGGTGGATGACGATGCAGTCAACCGGACCCTCGCCAAGACCCTGCTGGTCAAGAACGGCTATCGGGTCACCGAGGCGGTCGATGGGCAGGACGCGGTGGCTCGCTTGAGCAGTAACGGAAACTACTCGCTGATGGTCCTCGACCTGGATATGCCCAAGATGGGCGGCCGAGAAGTGTTGCAGCACGTTCGGGGCACCATGTCCACGGCCGGCCTGCCGGTGGTCGTCCTCACGGGCACCAACGACAAGGATGCTGAGATCGAACTGATGGACGCCGGGGCCGATGACTACATCAGAAAGCCGCTCGACCCGCCACGATTCGTTACCCGACTCAAGGCCGCGCTCCGGCGCGCGGCCGGATAACCCGGAGTGCCAGGCATGACGCAAGACACACCCAACGCGGAACAGCCATCAGACGACCTCGTCGCGGAGATCCTCCGTCGCGAGACCGAAATCCGGGAACGGGCTCCGGTGCAGGTCAAACCGAGGTCCGAACTCCCCTGGCTGCTCGCCCTGCTGGTGGTCGGCATCGCGGTCACCGCCTGGAACGTCATCCGGCTGCGCCGCCCGGTCGAGGTATTCACCGGGGCGGAGCAGGTCGCGTCGGCCGAAGCCCGGCTGCTGCTGACCAGCGTGGCGATCGCGGCCTTCCGGGATTCGGCGGGACGGCTGCCGCAGTCACTGGACGAGGCGGGACTGACAGACGAGGAGGACGTGACGTACCAGCTCGAGGACGGTCTCTACCGACTGGTTATCCGGGCCCAGGGTCGGGTGATCGAGTATCAGAGTGGAGAAGACATCAGCCGCCTGGCCAAGTCGTTCGAGGCCATGACGGTCGGAGGGGTGCGATGAACATTCCGGGAGATTCCAGGATGCGCGGCGGGTTCACCGTGATCGAATTGCTGACGGTAGTGGTGGTCATGGGCATTCTGGCCAACATCGCCACCCCGATCTACCAGGAGGCCAGGCGCCGGGCCGATGCCGCCGCCGTGATCGGGGCGGTCCACACCATTCGGGTAGCGGTCTACGACAACTTCGCCGCCCGGAGCAGCTACCCGCCCAGCGCCGGTTGGCGGGTCGTCCCTCCGCAGATGCGTCCGTCCCTCCCGGCGAGTTTCAGGTTCCAGTACAAGACGGTGGATTTCCGGTGGCGGCGCTGGTCCAACGCGGCCGGGGTGCGCCCGGGGGGCGGCCCGCTGATCGGGGTGGATCTCCGCACCTCTGACCAGAAGCTGCTGAAGGCGATTCGCAATGCCTACAAGGGCCCTACCCTGGCCGGTGGAGCCACCAGCATCACCCTGATTCTGGATTGATCCTCAGGCTCGGAAGGTCGCGATCTCTTCCAGAGATCGCTTGGCGATATCCGGAACTTTGGTGCCCTCGGCCGGGTACCCCACGACCAGCAGGAGGAAGGGTTTCTCCGCCGCCGGCCGATCCAGCACTTCGTTGAGAAACCCCATCGGGCTCGGGGTATGGGTGAGCGACACCAGCCCGGCGTGGTGCACCGCGGCGATCAGCAGTCCGGTCGCCAATCCGACGGATTCCTGCACATAGTAGTGGGAGAACCGCTCACCAGTGGCCGAGACTCCGTAACGCTGGGCGAAGACGGCAATGAGCCAGGGCGCGGTCTCGAGGTAGGGCTTGTGCTCGTCGGTCCCGAGGTGGGCCAGCGCGTCCAGCCACTCCTGGGGCGCCCGTCCGCCCCGATAGAACTCCTGCTCCTCCCGCTCTGCCGCCTCCCGGATCTGCCGCTTAAGCTCCGGATCACCCACCACCACAAAATGCCAGGGCTGCAGGTTGGCGCCGCTGGGGGCGGTGCCGGCCGACCGGAGGCAGTCTTCGATGATCCCTCGGGGGACCGGTCGGTCCGCGAAGGTGCGGACCGTGCGTCGACGCCGGAGTTCCTGGTAGAAGGCCGCGGCGCGGGCGGCCATCTCCTTCACGGGCCGCTCCTGCCAAGTGGTGAGCGGTACGAATCGGGGGGGTACCATGTCAGCTCCTCTCCGCGGGCCCGCGGTGGGCCCGCGACCTAGAGCCGGAAAAAGTAACTGGCTTTGAGGAAGAATCCGTCGTTCGAGCGAGTCAGGTCCCCGAACCGGTAACGGGTCGCTCCGTCGTACGCCCCGGAATAGCCGGCAAAGAAGACCGTCCCCGGCACCGGCTGGAAGGAGAACAGGAACTCGGTCCGCAGCCGGTTGTCGGCCGTTGCCAGTGTCTTCTTGTAGATCCCGTCATCGGCATCCTTGATCAGAATGGGGTCATTGGACCGCGAGTCGTCCCGGAGTGAATCCCGGGTGGTACTGGAGTACTCTCCC
>CAYINH010000288.1:1877-3898 GCA_964364615.1 uncultured Gemmatimonadaceae bacterium | reverse complement strand
GGCCCCGGTGCAGATGGAAGTGGCACCACAGCACCCCGAGGCGGCGGTGCTGACCGTGGCCATTCTGGAGGGACGATGACCAAGTCCAAGATGTCGGCCGCGGTCATGCTGGTGGCGGCAGCAGTGGTGGGTGGTGTCATCGGCGCCTGGGGGACCGACTACCTGGAGCACGAGGGGCGGCAGGGGCCGGGCCACGGGGGACGGGACGGCTATGTGGAGCGGATGACCACCGAACTGAATCTCACCACCCTGCAGCAGGACAGTATTCGCGCGATTCTGGAGCGCTTCGAGCCGGGGATGGATTCGCTGTGGCGGGACCTCCGGCCGCGATTCGATTCGCTTCGCCAGGTGGCCCGGAGCGCCATCGTCGCTCAGCTCGATTCGGTGCAACAGCGGAAGTATCAGGCGATGCTCGCGCGTCGTGATTCCCTGTATCGTGAACGGAGGAGTAATGGTCGGAAATAGGTGGACGGGGGTGGTACTGCTGGCGGGTTTGGCGGCGCCGTCGGCCCTGGCAGGGCAGCAGGAGGTCACCCTGGGGGAGGCGATCCGTCTGGCGGAGCGGCATCAGCCGCGGGTGGTCCAGGCCCTGGGCGTGGCCCGGAACTCCGATGCCCGGATCCGGACGGCCAAGGGGGCCTTCCTCCCGAACCTGAACGTGAACGCCAACGGGTCCAAGTCCTACTCGGAAAACCAGCGGATCGACAACAGCACCGGGATCCTGCTGGAGAGCGGGAGTCTCTCCAAGAGCGTGTCGACCAGTGTCAGTACCTCGGTGGATCTCTTCTCCGGATTCCGCCGCACCAGTGAGTTGAGCTCGGCTCGGGCGGCGGGATCCGCGGCCGACGCGAGTCTGGTGGATGCCAGGTTCCAGCAGTCGCTGCAGACCACCAACCAGTTCTTCGACGCACTTTCCGCCCGGCGGCTGCTGGCGGTCAGGGAACTCAGTCTGCGACGGGCGGAAGAACAGCTCGCCACCTCGATTGCCCGGCTGGCCGCCGGAGCCGCGACCCGGTCGGACTCGCTGCGCAGTCTGGTCGGGGTGGGGAATGCCCAGCTCCAGCTGGTGACTACCCAGTCACAGCTGGCGTCGGCCGAAGCCAACCTGGGCCGGCTGATCGGCGCCACCGAACGGGTGGCGGCGGTGGATGACAGCGCCTTCTATCGGATGCTGCCCGCGCCGGATCGGGACGCGCTGATGAGCGAGGCCCTGGCCCAGGCGCCCGCCGTCGAGGTGGCCGAGGCCAACACCCGGGCGGCCGAGGCGTCGCTCCGGGTGTCCAAGGCGGGCTATTGGCCCTCTCTGACGCTGTCCGGCAACGCGGGTCTCAGCGGCGCCGACCGCAACGATTACAAACTGCTGGCCCAGAACAACGTCAGCCTGGCGTTTTCCTGGCAGCTGTTCAACCGGTTCAACCGGGAACAGGGCGTGGTTCAGAGCAACGTGGCGTTGGAGAATGCCCGGGCGCAGGAGGCCGAGGTCCGCCGCGCGGTGATCGCCAACATGACCACCCAGCTGGCGGATCTCGAGGCTGCCAGCCTGCGGATTGAAATCACCCAGCGGAGCGTCGCGGCCAGCAACGAGGACCTTCGAGTGCAGCAGGAGCGCTATCGGCTTGGCGCCTCCACCATTCTCGACGTGCTGCTGACCCAGGAAGCCGTCACCCAGGCGGAAGTGGACGCGGTCAATGCCCGGTTCGACTATCTCCGGGCCCGGGCCGCGATCGAGGCCCTGATCGGGAGACCCCTATGAGCACAGCCACGCAATCGACCTCCCGGATGGGGGAACTCCCGCCGGGGCTCCCTGGGGACGCGGTCATTGTGACCCGGGGGATTACCCGGGAGTACGAAATGGGGGCGGAGACGATCCGGGCGCTGCGGGGGATCGACATGGTCATCCGGCGCAACGAGTTTGTGGCGATCATGGGGCCGTCCGGGTCGGGCAAGTCCACCCTGATGAACCTGATCGGCTGCCTCGACAGCCCGAGTGCGGGCGAGTACTGGCTCAACGGCCATGCCGT
>CAYINH010000288.1:0-1867 GCA_964364615.1 uncultured Gemmatimonadaceae bacterium | reverse complement strand
ATGCCGTGTCCGACTTGAACGACAACGAGCTGGCCCGGATCCGGAACCGCGAGATCGGGTTCGTCTTCCAGACCTTCAACCTGCTCCCCAGGGCCACCGCGTTGCAGAACGTGGAGCTGCCGATGGTGTACGCCGGCATCTCCTCCAGGAAGCGGCGCGAAGCGGCCGAGGCCACCCTGGCCCGGGTCGGGCTGGCGGACCGGGTCCAGCACCGGCCCAACGAACTCTCGGGCGGTCAGCGTCAACGGGTGGCGATCGCCCGTGCCCTGGTCAACCACCCCAGCATTCTCCTGGCCGACGAGCCGACCGGCAACCTCGCCTCCAGGACCAGTGAAGAGATTCTGGCCCTCTTCGACCAGCTCTACAACGAGGGACAGACGATCATCATTGTCACTCACGAACACGACATTGCCGCCCACGCTCGTCGCGAGATCCATCTGAAGGATGGTCTCGTTGAGAGTGATACTCAGAATGAGAAGGGTTCCTGATGCGCATTCGTTCTCTGTTGCTGCTGTCACTCGTGGCCGGGGCGGCCTGCAAGGAAGAAGCTCCCGTGGAGCTCTACCAGGCGATTCCCGTGAGCCAGCGCAACATCGTGGTGTCAGTCCGGGCGGCCGGCAACGTGCAGCCCGATACGGTCGTCGAGGTCAAGTCCAAGGCCTCCGGTGAGATCCTCGACATCCAGGTCGAGACCGGCCAGGTGGTGCAGCGAGGGGCACTGCTGGTCCGGGTCGATCAGCGCACGGCCCGCAACCGGTTGGCCCAGGTCGAAGCCGAGCTCGAAGTTGCCAAGGCCGGGATGACCAATTCCGAATCCCGGAAGCGCCGCTCGGACGAGCTGTTCCAGTCGCAATCGATCACCCAGGAGGAGCACGAGAGTGCGGTCCTGGCGCTGGCCAACGCCCGAGCCGCCGTGGTCCGGGCCGAAGTCGCGATCGAGAATGCCCGGATCCAGATGGAGGACACCGACGTCCGGTCGCCGATCACCGGCACCCTGATCGAGAAGAACGTCGAGCGGGGCCAGGTCATTTCCTCCCCGACCAGTGACGTCGGGGGCGGGACGGTCCTTCTCAAGATGGCGGACCTTAACCTGGTGCAGGTCCGGACCCTGGTGGACGAGACCGATGTCGGGAAGGTCAGGGCGGGGCTTCGGGCCACGGTGACGGTGGATGCCTATCCCAACCAGCCGTTCCAGGGGGAAGTCCTCAAGATCGAGCCCCAGGCCGAGACCCAGCAGAACGTCACGATGTTCCCGGTCCTGGTCCGGATCGAGAACCGGGGCGGGTTGCTCAAGCCGGGGATGAACGCCGATGTGGAGATCCATGTCGGTCAGCGGGACAACGTTCTGGCGGTGCCGAATTCCTCGCTCCGGACCACGCGGGATGTCGCCTCGGCGGCCGGGGTCCTGGGTATCGACGCCGACCGGCTGGCCCAGTTGATGGCCACCGCCGACTCGGTCAGGGATGCCGCTCGGGTTGCCGCCGCACCGGCGGGGGACTCGGTGGCCCGTCCGGCGACGCCAGTGGCGGCGGCCAAACCGGCGACCAACACGATGACCATGGGGGACCGGACCATCGAGCTCCCCGAAGGGGTGACTGAGGCCCAGGTCCGCGCACTGTTCCGGAAGCGGTTCCAGGGCGGTGAGCTGTCGACCGCCGAGCAGGCGATCATGTCGAAGATCATGCAGACGGCGGGCGGTGGGAATGGGGGGAACCGGGGGGGACCCGTGGGGGAACCGGGGGGGCGTGACCACCGCCCGCCACCAGTCGGTCACGGCTTGAGCACGAGGGTGCGCAGCTCGGTGAACTCCTCGATGGCGTAGCGCACGCCCTCGCGGCCGATGCCGGAGTCCTTGTTCCCTCCATAG
>CAYINH010000287.1:0-3904 GCA_964364615.1 uncultured Gemmatimonadaceae bacterium | reverse complement strand
CCGGCTCGGGCCAGGTAGCCGGCGGTGACCAGCCCGTTGTGGCCGCCGCCGATGATGATCGCGTCGTATCGGCGGCTCATGCCCGTTTCCGTTCCGGGTCGAAGAACGGAAGCCTGGTGACCACCGCGTCGGCCTGGCGCCGCTGGTGTTCCACCGTCACTTCCATCCGGACCCTGGTGCCGTCGCGGGCAAAGGGGCGGCGCAGATGGGCGAGGGCGATGTACTGCTTGAGGAGGGGCGACCAGCAACCACTCGAGGCGTATCCGGCCTGCTTGCCGTTGGCGTACACCGGGGTACTGGAGCGCCAGGCGACGGTCGGCAGATGGGGCGGCAGCCGATGGGCGGCGTAAATCGCTTCGAGCGAGGGCCAGTCCACGGCCAATCCCACCAGGCTCCAGGCCGGGCCCCGGGCCCGTTCGGCTTCGAGGGCCCGACGGCCGTTGTACGGGCCCTTTTCCTTCGCCACCGTCCAGCCGAGCCCGAGCTCGAACGGGGTGGACTTCTGGTCCTCGATCAGGGCCCGGTGGCTCGGGTGATAGTCCACGTCCAGCATCACGAGCCCGGCTTCGATCCGGACGATGTCGAGCGCCCAGATTCCCGCCGGGGTGATCCCGAACCCCTTTCCTTCGGCCATCAGGGCGTCCCAGACCGCCACGGCCTGCTCGGCGGGAACCCAGATCTCGTAGCCCAGGTCCCCGGTGTACCCGGTCCGCGACACCGTGACCGGCACCCTGGCGATCGTGGTGTGGAGCAGCCGGAAGTACTTGAGCGCATCCCAGTCGGCCTCACTCAACCGGGCGAGGATCTGGCGAGCCAGCGGACCCTGCAGCGCCAGGGCCGCGGTGGTCTCGGAGATGTCCTCGATCGTCACGCCGAATCCGACCGCGTTCATGGTCAACCAGCGCAGGTTCGGTTCGGCGGCGGTCAGCCGCCAGGTCCCCTCATCGAGCCGGCTCACCGTGCCGTCGTCCACCACCTTGCCGGCGGCATCGCACCAGGTGGTGTAGTACACCTGGCCGACCTGGCACCTGGTCATGTCCCGGGTCACCATCCGGTCGAGCAACCGGACCGCATCGGGACCGGTGAGCAGGTACTTGTGGAGTGGCGAGACATCGAACACGGCTGCCGCGTTCCGCACGGCGGCGTATTCCCGATCGGGCTGAGAATCGTACGAACTGGCCACCTGATACCCGGCCCACCGGCGCCAGGTCTGGGCCCTGATCAGCGGGGCGGTCCGAGAGTGGAATGGGGTGGTCTTGAGCATGAGTGCCGGGAATCTAACCGCCGAGATCGATCCTGCCGCAACCCCTGCTGGGGGTCAGGAACCAGCGGCGGTCGCGGTCCGCCAGTTCCGACGGAGCCCGGCGAGCCCCGGCCGGGCCAGCGGGGAATCGGCGAACCTCAGAGTGAACTCCAGATCATCGAGCCGCTCGAAGTATTCCGGGTCCTCCCGGTCGGGATCCGGCCTGGGGGCGTACTCCGGATGAGAGCCCGGTCTGGCAAACCGGACATTCCAGGGGCAGACCTCGTTGCAGATATCGCAGCCGGACGCCCACCCCTGAAGCTGTGGGAGAACGGCTTCGGGGACCGGGCCCTTCTGTTCGATGGTCAGGTACGAGATGCACCTCGTGGCGTCGAGCACTCGAGGTTCCACGAAGGCGCCGGTGGGACAGGCATCGAGGCAGGCCGTACAGCTGCCACAGTGGTCGGTGGCAAAGGGTCGATCCGGCTCGAGCGCCAGATCGGTCAGGATGGTTCCGATGAAGAAGTACGATCCCGCCCGGGGCTGGATCAGCATGGTGTTCTTCCCGATCCAGCCGAGCCCGGCCCGGACGGCCAGCTCCCGCTCGGGGACCGGTCCGGCATCCAGGTAGTGCCGTGCCACCCGGGCGCCTCGTTCCAAGAGCCACCCGGCCAGCCGCTCGAGCCGAGCCGCCATGGTCTGGTGATAGTCCGCGCCACCGGCGTACCGGGCGATCTTGAGTCCCGGACCTGACTCGATCGAGTCCGGGGTGAGGTAGTTCTCCAGCACCACCACCGCGACCTTCGCCTCCGGAACGATCTCTCCCGGCGTCTTCCGCTTCCGAGCCTGGCGGTGGAGATAGCGCATGTCGCCGCCGTACCCTGCCCCGAGCCACCGGTCCAGGGCCTCGCTCCACCGGCTGGGTTCCAGAGACGCGATCCCGCAGGCCTCAAACCCGATCTCTCGCGCCGCCACCCGGACCTCCTCGCGACCCGGCACGCCAATCATCGGTCCCCCGGCGGAGTCTCGGGATGCCAGGGACGGGTGATGAGGCGGGCGCCCCGCTCGAAGGTCAGATACGACCAGGCCCACTGGAAGAGCACCAGCACCCGGTTGGCGAATCCGATCAGATAGGCGATGTGGACGAAGATCCAGGTGAACCAGGCCGGGAAGCCTGCCAGCCGAATTCTGCCGAAGTCGGCGACGGCCTGGCCTCGGCCAATCACGGCCAGTTCCCCCTTGTTGATGTACCTGAAACGTCTCCTGGGCTTTCCCGCCAGTTCATCCCGGAGGAGCCGACCCAGGAAGAGGCCCTGCTGGATCGCGACCGGGGCGACGCCGGGCAGGCCACCATTCCAACGGGGGTCGGCAAAGGCGGCGGCGTCCCCCAGCACAAAGGCATTGGGGTGCCCCGGCAGCGAACAATCGGACCCGACGACAGCCCGACCGCGTGAATCGAGTGGGACTCCCAGCGACTTCAGCAGCGGATTGGTGACATTGCCAGCCGCCCAGATCACCGTGTCGGTGGGGATGCTCCAGTCCCCGGCTTCCACCAGCCCCGGCACCATCCGGGTCACCATCGTATCGGTCCGGACCTCCACGCCGAGTCGGCGGAGGATCTTCCTGGACTGCTCGCTCAACGACTTCGGGTACGACGGCAACAGGCGCGGACCGCCTTCCAGGAGAACGACGGTCGCATCTCTCGGATCGATCCGTCGGAAGTCCCTTCTCAGGGCATACCGCTTGAGTTCGGCCAGGGCGCCCGCCACCTCGACCCCCGTTGGACCACCGCCGATCACCACAAAGGAGAGGTGCCGCTGCCGCTCCTCGGCGGTGGGAGCCCGTTCGGCCCGTTCGAACGCCAGCAGAATCCGCCGCCGGATTTCCACCGCGTCCTCCAGGGTCTTGAGCCCCGGGGCCAGGTGTTCCCATTCCGGATGGCGGAAGTAGCAGTGGCGGGAGCCCGGGGCGAGGATCAGGTAGTCCCAGGCGATGACCTCGGCATCGGTCAGATGGACGGCGCGACCGGCCAGATCCACCGCATCCACCTCACCCAGCAGCACCCGGACGTTCTTCCAGCGCCGGAGCACCGAGCGGATCGGTTTGGAGATGTCAGCGGGGTTCAGGGCCGCGCTGGCGACCTGATAGAGTAGTGGTTGGAAAACGTGGTGATTGGCGCGGTCAATCAGAGTAACATCGACCGGCAGGCGACCCAATCGCTTGGCTACATTGAGCCCCGCAAAGCCGCCACCGACGATGACGACGCGGGGCCGGCTCACAGCTGCATCGTCTCTCGACGCCAGCGAGCGAACCCGATCACGTCCCGGACCGGTGGGACCGCATTCTCGTCGGCGTAGGCGGTATACATCCGCCACCGGAGGTAGCGGCGGTCCGGCAGGGGCAGAAACGGGGGTCGCCGCCACCAGTCGCGGCGGCGGAACGCCCAGCCGGTCCGCAGCAGATCCACCGCCAGCCGGGGATTGACCAGGGCCCGGAGGGTCACGGCCAGCATCACCCCGGCCCAGGTCCGGCCGGACGAAGCAACGGGCGATGGTGTGTGCAAGGGGAGGTCTCCGGTCAAGCCGGAAGGAATATAGCCCCCCGATCCAGCCTGCCCGAGCCGCTCCTCACGGTCACGGAAGGACCCGGATCCGGATCGAG
>CAYINH010000286.1:0-3905 GCA_964364615.1 uncultured Gemmatimonadaceae bacterium | reverse complement strand
CTCGCTCTCCCGGACGCGCGGTGTCCCGATGGGGAACATCCGGGTCATCCGGCCGGCGGTGGGTGGGGGCTTCGGGGCCAAGGCGGAGGCAACGCCGCTCGACTTCTGCGCCGCCATCCTCGCCCGGATGACCGGGCGGCCGGTCCTGATGGCCTACACCCGGGAAGAGATGCACCTGCACTTCCGGGGGCGGCACAAGCAGACGATCGACCTGAAGATCGGGGTCAAGGCGGATGGCACGATCACCGCCGTGGACCAGCGGGTGGTCCTCGATGGCGGGGCCTACACCTCCTTCGGTGTCATCACCGCCTACTACGCCGGCTCGATGCTGCCGACGCTGTACAAGATGGATAACTACCGCTACCAGGGCCTCCGGGTCTATACCAACCTTCCCGCCTCGGGGGCCTTCCGGGGCCACGGGGTGCCGCAGCCCAGGTTCGCCTTCGAGTCGCTGCTCGACATGATCGCCGAGGATCTCGGGCTGGACCCGATCGAGCTCCGGCTCCGCAACGCCATGGAACCGGGCATCCGGACCTGCAACGCGCTCGACATCTCCTCCTGCGAGTTCACCCAGACGCTGGAACGCGCCCGTGAGGCCACCGACTGGGTCGCCAAGAAGGGCAAGCTTCCGCCGGGAGTGGGGATCGGGGTGGGGTGCGGCGGCTTTGTCTCGGGCGCGGGCTACCCGATCTACCGATCCGACTTTCCGCACTCGAACGCGGTGATCCGGGTCCACGAAGACGGCACGGGGGTGTCGCTCCATATTGCGGCCGCCGAGATCGGTCAGGGATCGGATACCGTCATGGTCCAGATCGCCGCCGAGGAGCTGGGGGTCCCCTACCAGCAGGTCTGGTTGGCCGACTGCGACACCGTGCTCAGCCCGCTCGACCTCGGGGCCTACTCGAGCCGGCTGACCCTGATGGGCGGGAATGCGGTCCGGATGGCGGCCCAGCGGGTGAAGGCGCAGCTGTGCGAGGTGGCCGCCCGGGAACTCGGCTGCGATCCGGAGGGACTGGTGGCGCGGGAAGGGCGGATCTTCGTCTCCGGGCAGCCGGCCCGGGACATGGAGTGGGCCGCCGCGGCACGGCTGGCCTTTGCCCGGGGCGGCCCGGTGGTCGGCACCGGCTCCTATCGGCCGCCGGCCGATCTCGGTGGAGATTTCAAGGGTGGCACCGTCGGCACCTCCCCGGCCTACAGCTTCTCCACTGCGGTTGCCGAGGTCACCGTCGATCTCGAGACCGGGTACGTGACTGTTGATCGGGTCACCGATTTCAGCGATGCGGGGACCGTCATCAACCCGGTGACCTTTCACGGCCAGGTCGAGGGCTCCATCGTGATGGGCCTGGGGGAAACGCTGCTGGAGGACACCCTGGTGGACGGGGCGGGGCGCTTCACCAACGCGAACCTGCACGACTATCTGATCCCGACCATCCGGGAGACGCCCGAGATTCGCACGGTGGCGGTGGAGAGCTACGAACCGCACGGACCATTCGGTGCCAAGGAGATCGGGGAAGGGTCGCTGCTGCCGATCCTCGGTGCCATCGCCAACGCCATCTACGATGCCTGCGGGGTCCGGGTGACCGAGCTGCCGATTACCCCGGAAAAGATTCTGGCAGGACTCAAGGCCAGGCCCGGTTCGCCGAAACAGGACCGCGAACCGGTTGGAGCCGCCAAGGAAAGGGAATCATGAGCGCAAGACCGGCAGCCAACGGGGTGTCCCGCAAGCGACGCGAGCGGGAGGCGACCCGCCAGCGGCTGGACCATCTGCTGGCGGTTACGGCGGCACTCTACGCGGAGAAGGGGTACGAGGCCACCTCGATGCGGGATGTCAGCGGCGCGGTCGGCGGCAGCCTGGCCGGGCTGTACCACTACTGCACCGGCAAGGAGGACCTGCTCTATCAGCTCCAATACCGCACCTTCGCCACCCTGCTCGAAGGGCAGACCGAGCGGGCCCGGATGGCGGGGACGGCGGAGGAACGGTTCCGACGGCTGGTGATCGGTCATCTGGCGTTCTTCGTCAGTCATCCGAACGAACTGAAGGTCTGTACCTACGAGCTGGAGTCGCTCCAGGGCGAGCAGTACGACACGGTCGAAGCCCTGCGACGGAAGTACCATCGGCTGGTGTCGGCGGTGGTTGGCGAGCTGATGGGGGAGTCCAGCCCGGCGGGGCGCGAGTCGCGGCGGAGCCGGCACGCGACCCTGTTCATCTTCGGAATGCTCAACTGGATTTTCATGTGGTACGACCCGGCGCGACACGGGACGGCGGAGGAGATCGGGGAGGAAATGCTCGATCTGGCCCTCCACGGCCTCCGGCGCCGGTAACGAGGAGGACACCGTGCAGTTTACCGACATCAGGATCACCTACGGCGCCTACTGGACCACCCCGTTCGTTGCCTGGCAGGGCAGCTTCGCGACCCAGCCGCCGATCCCCTTCGCCGCGGAGATCGCGCGGCGGGGGCTTGCCGAGCGGAAGATCCCGCCGGAGCAGATCGACGGATTGTGCTTCGGGACGACGGTGCCCAGCAAGCACTCCTTTTACGGCGCCCCGTGGTTTGCCGGTCTGGCGGGGCTCGGCCATGTGAGCGGCCCGACCATCAACCAGGCCTGCGCCACCTCGGTGCGCTGCCTGGTGCAGGCGGCCCAGGAACTGGCCACCGGTGGCGCGACGGTCTATCTGGCGGCCACGGCCGACCGGACCAGCAACGGGCCGCACCTGTACTACCCGAATCCCGGCGGCCCCGGCGGCACCGGCAGCCCGGAGGACTGGGTGCTCGACAGTTTCGGCCACGACCCGTATGCGGGTGGCTCGATGCTGGCGACGGCCGAGGCAGTGGCCCAGGAGGCAGGGATCAGCCGGGAGGCCCAGGAGGAACTCACCCTTCTCCGGTATGCCCAGTATCGGCAGGCCACCGAGGGAAATGACGCCTTCCTGGATCGCTACATGCTGCGGCCGATCGAACTCCGCGGCCCGGGCGGGCGCAAGGTCGTGGGGACCGTGACGGGGGACGAGGGGGTGTTCCCGACCACTGCCGAGGGACTGGCCAGGCTCCGGCCGGTGGTTGAGGGGGGCTCAGTGACCTTCGGGGTGCAGACCCATCCGGCCGATGGCAACGCCGCCATGATCCTCGCGGCGGGGGCGGACCGGGTGCGCGGGCTGTCGGGCGATCCCGGGATCGAGGTCCGGCTCTGCAGCTTCGGGCAAGCCAGAGTGGGCCGCGGCCGGATGCCGATGGCGGTGGCCCCCGCGGCCCGGGAGGCTCTGACCCGGGCCGGGATCGGGGTGGACGACCTGGCGAGTGTGACGACCCACAATCCCTTTGCGGTCAATGACGTCTACCTCGGGCGCACCCTGGGCATTGCCCCGGATCGGATGAACCGGAACGGCTGTTCCCTCGTCTGGGGACACCCGCAGGGACCGACCGGCATGCGTTCCATCATCGAGCTGATCGAAGACCTGGTTCAGTGCGGTGGCGGCTATGGGCTGTTCACCGGCTGTGCGGCGGGCGACAGCGCGGCGGCCATCGTCCTGCGGGTCGACACCCCCTGAAGATCCACGAAAGGAAGAGCTGAATGCCGAAGTTTCCCTCCCGACCGGTGACCGAGTTCGACTTCCGGGACATCCTCTACGAGAAGCGGGACATGACGGCCCGGATCACCCTCAACCGGCCCGAGGTGTACAACTCCTACCGGACCGAAACCCTCCACGAACTGATCGCCGCCTTCGAGGACGCGTCGACCGACGATGCCGTCGGCGTCATCATCTATACCGGGGCGGGCGACAAGGCCTTCTGTACCGGTGGGGATGTCAAGGAGTACGCCGAGCTCTACACCAGGCGCCCCCGGGACTACTGGAAATACATGGGGCTCTTCACCCGGTACATCGAGAGCATCCTCCGGAGCGGAAA
>CAYINH010000285.1:0-3918 GCA_964364615.1 uncultured Gemmatimonadaceae bacterium | reverse complement strand
ATGAACCCGGCTTCCTCGAAGGCGAAGCTGCCGGGTCTGGCGATCTGGCTGGTGGATGAAGCCCGGATCGCGCAGGGCCGTGGAGCCAACCGGGTCAATACCGGGAGTCGCCAGGGGGTCTCCCTCATGCAGGCGGACGGGCTCAACCAGCTCCGGACGCCTGGCAGCAGGAATCGGGGGGACAAGGGGGACTCGTTTCCGGGATCGTCCGGGAACACCAGGTTCTCTCTCCGCACGTCGCCGGCCGCGCTCACCAACTTCGGCGAGTATGCCGGCTTCATGGTGGACCAGATCACCCAGCTTCCGGGACAGGAGATCCGGTTCCGTTTCATCCGCCGTGACCCTTCCGCGTTCTTCACATCGGCTCCTGGAGGCCGGATCAGGGTCAATGGCACCTCGGTTGGCCAGTTCGAAGATGTCATTCCGGCTGGCGACCAGGTCATGCTGGACGCCGATCCGCTTCAGCTCACCAATTTCGACCGGACCCGGCTGCAGTTTCTGACCTGGAGCAACGGGGGGCCGCGAACCCAGACCCTCGTCAGCGGGGCCAAGCCGGATACCGTGTCGGCCGCCTTCAGTGTGGAACACCGAGTCCAGGTGGCAACCATCGGGAGTGGAACGGTGACCAGCAACGTCGCCGGCAACCTGGCGACCGGGGTCTTCCTTGCCCAGGGCGCGCAGGTCACCCTGACGGCCTCCCCCTCGGTAGGAGTCGTCTTTGTCGGCTGGCAGGGGGATTCGACCACCGCCAATCCGGTGCTGGCCGTGGCCATGGGCCAGCCCTGGGATTTCCAGGCCCTGTTCGTCACTGAGCAGGTGGTCTCGGAGGAGGACGCGGCTCAAGAAGTGCTCGGGGTGCCTCGACTGAGCATCGAGCAGAAGAACTACCTCGATACCCTCGGCAACCGGAATGGGATCTACGACGTTGGGGACTACTATGCCTTCCTGCGGCGGGTCGGGCGGGTGCCGCCAGCCCTAGTCCCGCCGCCTTCCGGAGGGCCCCAATGATCCGCCTGAGCCGGGCCTCCTGGGCCGCCGCGTTCGTGCTGCTGGCCGCGTGTAGTGACGGTCCCAGTCCACCACCGCCGATCAAGGGAGGGCCGGTCCGCCTGGTGCTCCAGGCGCCCCAGTTCGATATCGGCGCCGTGCTGATCCGGGTGAACGGCCCGGTCGACTCGGTAACCGCCCCAACCGGTTACGTCCTGTCGCGCGCTCCCTTCGGAGTCTCGGCCCAGCGGATCGTGGTGGCAGGCAATGTCGCCAACGGCGATCTGGTCACTCTCTGGATCCCCGATCTTGAGCAGGTCGGCATCTACAGCACCTTCGTCGAGCAGGCCGCATCCCGCCTGACCTATGCACTGTACGATCCATCGGGCTTCAGTCTCCTGCTCGTGAAGTAGGGGGCATGACCACCTTCCAGCTCAATGGCGGCCCGGTCTCCCTGGAATCCGACCCGGCCACCCCGCTCCTCTGGGTCCTGAGGGACGTCCTGCACCTGACGGGGACCAAGTACGGATGCGGGATCGGTCAGTGTGGCGCCTGCACGGTGCACCTCGATGGCGAAGCCGTCCGGTCCTGCCAGACCACCCTGGCGATGGTTGCCGGACGAGCCGTCACCACGATCGAAGGCCTGTCGGCAGAGGGTCAACACGCCGTCCAGCGGGCCTGGGTCGAGATCCAGGTCCCGCAATGCGGCTACTGCCAGGCCGGTCAGATCATGTCGGCCGCCGCCCTGCTGGCCAGGCATCGGTCCCCCTCCGATGCCGAGATCGACACCGCGATGCAGGGGAACCTCTGCCGCTGCGGGACCTACCAGCGGATCCGACAGGCCATCCACCGGGCCGCCGAATGACGCCTCTCTCCCGGCGGCGATTCCTGGAAGTCACCGCGGCCGGCGCGGCTCTGACCATCGGTGTGAGTCTGACCGGATGCGGGAGTGAACCCGCCCCTCCGGATGACGCTGAAGCGGCGTTCACGCCCGATGTCTGGATCCGGATCATGCCGGATGGGGAAGTCGTGGTGGTGGTGGATCGGGCCGAGATGGGGCAGGGGGTATCCACCGCGCTCCCGATGCTGGTCGCTGAGGAGTTGGATGCCGACTGGAGTCGGGTGCGCTACCAGTTTGCCCCGGCCCACCCGGCCTACTACAACCAATTGATCGGAGCCCAGATCACCGGGGGAAGCACCAGCGTGATGAACGCCTGGGTTCCGTTGCGAGAGGGCGCGGCCAAGGCTCGGGCGATGCTGGTCGCTGCGGCCGCCGCGGAATGGGGCGTTGCTCCGGGCGCCTGCCGAACGGAGCGGAGTGCGGTGATTCACGACCCGTCAGGACGACGCCTCGACTACGGGGCCGTCGCCGCTGCGGCCAGCCTGCTCCCGGTTCCCGATCGGGTGGCGCTCAAGGGGCCAGGTGAATTCCGGTTGATCGGCCGGCCGGTGCCCCGGCTCGATCTGGAGCGGCAGGTCACCGGTCAGATCAGGTACGGGAGCGACGTCAGGGAACCGGAAGGTGCCCTGGTCGCTGTGTTGGCCCGGTGTCCGGTGTTCGGTGGCACCGTTCGGGATTTTGATCCCGCTCCTGCCCTGGCGGTCCCCGGTGTGAAGCAGGTGATCCAGGTCGCCCAAGGAGTGGCCGTGCTGGCCGAGACCACCTGGCAGGCCATGGCCGGTCGCTCCGCCCTCCATGTGGAGTGGAATGAGGGATCGCTGGCCGGGGTTTCCAGTGAGGACCTCGAGCAGCAGCTTCGCACCCTTGGTGCCGGCGCCGGTCGGGAGGCTCACCGGGAGGGCTCCGGGGCGGGCGGTTTGGCGGACGCGGCCCAGGTCATCAGTGCCGAGTATGACCTGCCGTTCCTGGCGCACGCCTGCATGGAGCCGATGAACTGCACCGCGCTGGTGACAGACCAGGAGGTGGTGGTCTGGGTGCCGACCCAGAACCAGGCCGCTCCGGCCCTGTTCGGTGGTGGGAGCCGGGGTGTGGCCGCCAAGGTGGCCGGGGTGTCGCAGGAGCGGGTCACGGTCCACACCACCAACCTGGGCGGTGGCTTCGGTCGACGCTCGGAGACGGACTTCGTGGCAGAGGCGGTCGGAATCGCCAAGGCGGCCGGGGTCTCGGTGCGCTTGAGGGCCGCCAGTTGCCCGCCGCGGTAGACCCACACGGTGAGGCCGTCGCCGGCCACCGGGAAGCCGTCGATCGTGCGCGACCACGAGACGCGCCAGGCGCGCATCGAGTCGTCCCAGTCGACGCCCGGCGGGGCGTCCGGCGTGCTGATGCCGGCGAGCATCGCGAAGCGCCGCGCGTGGCCCGGCACGGTCCGTTCGTCCACCAGCGCGCGATCGGCGTCGTGCGACCAGTCGAGACGGACGAGACTGCGCACGTCGCCGCGGCCGGCCTCGGTGCGGATGACGGCCGTCGCCCGCCCGTCGCCGTCACGCACGGCGACCTCGTCGACGACCACGCGGTCGAGTGCCTCGAAGGCCCGGAGTGGCTCGGCCGCCTCGCCGGGGATGCCCAGGGCGCCAGTGAGGGCCCGCGCGCGGTCGAGGACGTGTGCCCGCTCGGTCGCGCTGAGCTCCATGGGCAGGATCATCGGCTCGCCGGGCCGGCGCACGGCGGGGGCGTCGGCGCTGGCCGCTGCCGTCAGCGCCAGGATGAGTCCGGCGGAGAGGAGGAGGAAGGGCAGTCGGCGGGCCCTTGTCGTGGTCATCGTCGGCTCCTCAGAGACAGTTGCTGCAGGGTGCCGGCGCCTGCGGCCGGCCCGAGTAGGTGTAGGTGCCGAACCAGTCGGGCACCGTGCCGAGCTGGAGCGCCGCGTTGGCCAGCGCGAGCTTGAAGGCGTCGCCGAGGTTCCATCCGCTCGTGGCGTAGCCCCAGAAGGCCCGCTCGAAGCGGAGCTGGTCGGAGGTCCAGGCGATGCC
>CAYINH010000284.1:1473-3921 GCA_964364615.1 uncultured Gemmatimonadaceae bacterium | reverse complement strand
CCCGCCCGAGAGCGATCCGGCCCCCCGCCCCAGGGTCAGGTACTCAAGACCCACATCCCGGAGAAACCCGAGCCGCCCGATGATCTCCCGCAGGATCGGATCGGCGATGTCGGGGTCGAGCCCCCCCGCCAGATCCCGCCCCACGGGCACCGACTGGAACCAGGCCCGCGCCTCGTCCACCGACAGATCGACCACGGCGCCGATGTTCGTCCCGTGGATCAGGACCGAGAGACTTTCGGGCTTCAGCCGGCGCCCCCCGCAGGCGGTACAGGGCATCTCGACCATGAACTCGTCGAGCGAATTGCGTACCGAGTCGCTCGAGGTTTCCCGGTAGCGCCGCTCGATGTTGCGGAGCACCCCCTCCCAATCGGACTGGTAGCTCCCTCCCCGGCCGGCCTCGGTGGCGAATTTGAAGGTCCGCCCGGGAGCGCCGTGGAGGATCGCCTGGCGCGCCTCGTCGCTCAGACTGTCCCAGCGACTGTTGAGATCGAACTTGAAGGCCTTGGCCAGGGTCGGAAGGACGGCCTTCTTGAGGTACCCGGTCGGTTCGCCCCAGGGGAGCACAACCCCTTCCAGGATCGAGATGCTGCCATCGCCCAGCACCAGATCCGGGTTGGCCTCGCGCCGGGTGCCAAGCCCGTGGCACTCGGGACAGACCCCGAACGGCGAGTTGAAGGAGAACTGGCGGGGCTCGAGCTCCTGGAAGGAATGTCCGCAGGTCGGGCAGGCGAACCGTTCCGAAAAGAGCTGCACCGTTGGCGGCTTCCGGGCGCCGTCGTAGCGCATCACCTCCACCACACCGTCAGCCACCTTGAGCGCTGTCTCCACCGAGTCGACCAGCCGAGCCCGGTCCAGCTCCCGAACCACCAGCCGGTCCACTACCACCTCCACGTCGTGATTCTGCCGCCGGTTGAGCTTGGGGACGGCCGTCAGGTCGTGGGTCGTCCCGTCCACCCGGGCCCGGACAAACCCCCGTTGCCGGAGGTCGTCGAACAGGTCGCGGAACTCTCCCTTGCGGCCCCGCACCATCGGGCCGAGGATCTCGATCCGGGTACCCTCCGGCCAGCCCAGGATGGCGTCGGCGATCTGGCTGGGACTCTGACGCGACACCGGACTGCCATCGTGGGGGCAGAGCGGGGTGCCGACCCGGGCCCAGAGCAGCCGCATGTAGTCGTAGACCTCGGTCACGGTCCCCACCGTCGATCGCGGGTTGTGGCCGGTGGTCTTCTGTTCAATGGAAATGGCGGGCGACAGGCCCTCGATGGCGTCGACGTCCGGCTTTTCCATCAGCCCGAGGAACTGCCGGGCGTAGGCCGACAGCGACTCAACGTAGCGCCGCTGGCCCTCGGCGTAGATGGTATCGAAGGCGAGCGACGACTTCCCCGACCCCGAGAGGCCGGTGATCACGGTCAGCCGATCCCGGGGGATCGAGACCGTGATGTTCTGGAGATTGTGTTCGCGGGCTCCGCGAACGATCAGGCGCTCGTCGGCCATAGCCGCGCAAGGTAGGAGCGCGGGGGGGGCAGATTCAAGCCGCCGGGGATCCCCGGTCGCTGGCGACCGGCTGTCCGGACGGTCTCCGAAGCCGGATCGCAATCCACGGCCGCACGTTAGATTGCGGGGATGCGGCGACTTCACCACTCGCGCAGTGATGCCGGCGAGGCCCGGGCCCTCGAAGGATTTGACGCCGGTCCGCTGGAAGGGGACTTGGCGGGCAGCTCCCGGGATGAGGGGCCTTCGTTGCGGCCCTACGCCGCCGATCTTTCCGAACCGGTGGTGGGTGTGGCCCAGACCACGCTCGCGGCCGACGAGGATCGGGATCTCCGGCGGGCCCGGGAGCTCGAGGGCCTGGGGCGGCGGCTCGACGCCGTGCTGGTGCTCCAGCAGGCGCTGGCGGACCGCCCGGAGGCGGTGGACGTCCGGCTGGCCCTGGCCAGCATGCTGGACCGCAACGGGGACACCGAGGATGCCATCGAGGTGCTCACCGCTGGACTGGCCAGGGGATTCGCCAACCCGCAGTTGCTGGTCCCGCGGGGCGCCCTGCTCGGCAAGCTCAACCGGCACACCGAGGCCGAGGCCGATCTCCGTCGAGCGCTGGAGACGGAACCGAATCAGCCCGAGGCACATCTCCAGCTGGGCCGCGCGTTGGTCCGGCGAGGCCGGATTCCGGAAGCGCTCCCCGTCCTGCAGCGGGCCCGCCAACTCGACCAGGACAACGGCGAAGCGGCCTTCCACCTGGGCGAGGTCCTCTACCACCTGGGCGACCTGTCGGCCGCGCTGGACACCCTCCGACGGGCCACCGAATTGGCCCCCCGCGACCCGCGGGCCTTCAAGCTGCAGGGGCGGCTGCTGGACCGGCAGGGCCGCACGGAGGAGGCCATGGTCATGCACCGCAAGGCCAGGGATCTGGGGGGGCGATGAGCCGCAGAGTCGTGGCCATCACCATTG
>CAYINH010000284.1:0-1463 GCA_964364615.1 uncultured Gemmatimonadaceae bacterium | reverse complement strand
ATTCTCCTTGCCTGGTTCGGTGCTTTGGGGTGGCTCTTTGCCCGGCGGGCGGTCGAGCCGGCCGACCGGCTCGGGGGATCGGTCCGACGGCTCGGGCCAGGTTCGGCGTGGTACGCGTTCGAACTGGCCGGGGTCCAGGTCGGGTCGGCTGGGCTGACGGTCGACACCCTGACCACGGGGTTCATCTTTCTCGAGGTGGTTGGCCTGGACGGGGTGGGCCCGTCGGAGCTCGAGGGCCGTCAGACCCTGCGACTCGAATCCACCCTGAGTCGGACCTTCAGGCTGCTGGTGGCCAGCGTCTCCGCCAATCAGGCCGGAACACCGGTCATCATCGACCTGGCGGCGTCCACCGATTCCATGGCGGTCCTCCGACAGGCCATCCCCGGCGAGCCGCGCCGGGCGATCGAACGACTGGCGGTGTCGAAGGGGATCCTCCCTGCGGCCATCACCTTCCGACTCGGGGTCGAGGGTCGGCTTGGACCTGGGGGCGTGGTGGGCCTCTGGGGCCTCGATCCGGTCCGGGCGGTAGCCGATACGGTGACCGGTCGAGTCGCCAGGGACTCGCTCTTCATCCTGACTGACAGTGCCACGGTGGATACCCTGACCGGGGTCTGGACTCCCGTGGTGACCGACACGGTCCGGGCCTGGCGGGTCGAGTTCGGGGCACCCGCCCGTGAGGTACGCTGGGTGACCGACGAGGGGTGGCCGGTGCTGATCGAGCACGCGTTCGGTGCGACCATCAGACGCAAGGCGTTCGAACTGGTCGAGAATGCCTACGACCGATCGCGGCGCCTGGAGGAGATTCCCCGGCTGATCAGCCCCGCCGGGCTCCACACGGTCACCGACCTCGGGCTGACCCTGGCGCACGACACGGCCGAACGGCGGCTGCTGCTGGAGCGGCTCGATGACCGGAGAGTCCCCGGGGGTTCGGCGATGCTGGCCGGAGGCCGGCAGGCGGCCGAAGGAGATACCTTGGTGATCCGGCCGGGTGGTGTGGCTGGGGAGGAGCCTCCGCCGTGGCAGCAGCGCCACACTGGAGGGGTCACCGCGACCGAGCGGACCCGGCTGTCGCAAGCCTTGTCACTTGCGCTGCAACGTTATGGGAATGCGGCAGATACAGTGACCGCCATCACCCTGTGGGTGGCACGGGACCTGCTCAAAGATCATACGGTTTCGGCCCCGGTTTCGGCCGTCGAGGTCGTCACCGGGGAGCGTGGCGGTCCGGAAGGAAAGGCACGGCTGGCCGTGGCCCTGGCCCGGATGGCGGGGTATCCAGCCCGAATCGTGTCGGGGATCCTGGTCTCTGACCCGAGGTTGCCGTCGCACACCTGGGCGGAGATCTGGACCGACCGCTGGGTGGCGGTCGATCCCACGTTTGGCCAGGTGCCGGCCTCAACCGCCCTGCTTCGGGTGATGGAGGGACCGGCCAGAACCGTTCCGATGCTGACTGCGGTTGGGGCACT
>CAYINH010000283.1:0-3935 GCA_964364615.1 uncultured Gemmatimonadaceae bacterium | reverse complement strand
GTGGACCCGGTCGATGCCGCGGCCAGGAGGCGATCCACGGCATCGGGCGAAGCGGGAGGCGTCTCATCGAAGACCTGGTGGACCGCCATGAGGCGGGGGGCCCAATCATCGACCGGCGAGGAGGGAAACCTCCTCCGAAGGTCCTCGACCGCCTGGATGAGTTCGCCACGCCGTCCAAGGGCCGAGGCTCCGAACGCCCGGGCGACGAGACCGGAGTAGTCCAGCGGACCGCCAGGCGCCATGACCCCGAAGGCCCGGCCCAGGATCATGGCACCCTCCGGCGATCCATGGGCGGGCAACGCTCTGGGACCGGCCGCGATCTCGGGAAGCCGGAGGACCGAGGAATCGGCCAGCGCGGCCCCCACTTCGGCCAACCCCTGATCGGCTCCGGCGCCAAACCGGAGGGCGAAGCCCACGTCGACAAACACCTGGCGGGCCCGGGCCAGTCCTTCCACCGGGAGTGATCCGAGGGCCGTCATGGCGACCCGCGCCGCGGCCGAATCTCCCTCGGCGATGAGCAGGGTCGCCAGGTCGTACCAGGGACCGTGAAACCCCGGCCGGAGCCGGGTGGCCTGCTCCAGCACGGCGCGCGCCTCCAGGCGGTCATGGCCGTACAGCGGTCCCCGGTTGTACAACTCGGAGCCATACCGATACCAGGCCAGGGGAAACTCCCGGTAATCTCCGGTGACCAAAGCGGCGAGGGAGTCGAGCCGGACCGGCATGGGGAGACTGTCGGCCGCGATCAACCGCTGGTAGTGCGGTGGGAACCTGGCGATCTCCCGGCGGACCCGTCGGAGCCCGATCGAATCGGTGGGCCGATCGAGCCATCGGCGCACGTCGTCGTATCGGTAGGAACAGAGCACGCAGGTGGTATCGAGACGGAACGCGTCGAGGTAGCCCCGGGCGGCCGCATCCCAGCGCCCCGCGGCATAGTCCACTTCAGCCCGGGCCCAGAGCGCCCGGCCCTCCGGGCGAGTGGGAAGCGCGTCACGCGGCAGCCAGGGATCGTCCTGCCGCATCGCCAGCAGCAGCACCTCATTGGCGAGGGCGGTAGCCAGCTCCGCCGCGGAGGGGGCGCTGAGCGCGGGCACCGGGGTTCGAGGCGTCCCGGGACCTTGGAAGAAGGCGTCGACCCGCCAGGTGTCCCCCGAGTGCTCCACCCTGCCATCCACCAGCATCTCTCCCGAGCCGGCTGGACGATCGATCCCCAACTGGAAGTAAGGCACCCCTACGAGCGCGCGGTGCAGCGAGGTCCGGAGGGCTGCGGCCGGCCCTTGCGGGTCCGCATCGCCGAACGAACCTACAATCAGGGTGGCCATGACCGGCGCCGAGCCCCGCGTCCCGAGCACCACCCCGAGCGCCGCAACAAGGACCACCCCCGCCAGCGCGATCCACCCGACCAGAGGGCGTTTGCGGCGAGCCCCGAGCGCCATGGCCCACGCGGCCACATCAGCCCACCGATCCTCGGGGGCCAAGGCCAGAGAGCGGGAGAGGGCCAGGACCGTGGTCTGCGGAACCCCGGACCAGTCAGCGGTTGGAGGATTCATCCCAGTGCGCCAGCGACGGCCGGTGTGCATCGCGTAGATGACCATCGCGAGCGAGTACTGGTCGGAGGCCTCGGTCGCCTCCTGGCCCGCCAACTGCTCCGGGGACATGTAGGCGGGAGTACCCAGCCACCGGCCATCTTCGGTGAGGGGGGCATCGCCATCGCTGGACGATTCTGCGTGGGCGATACCGAAGTCCCCCAGCAGGGCATGGTCCCCGTCGAGGAAGATGTTGGCCGGCTTGATGTCGCGGTGGACGATCTGGAGACGATGCGCGGCATCGAGCGCCGAGAGCAGCTGGCCAGCGATGGCCTGCGCCTGGGGAGGCGGAAGCGGCCCTCGTTCCAGCCGGACCGCCAGAGTCTCGCCCCCGGCAAAGTCCATCACGAAATAGGGCAGCCCGTCGGCCGTGCCGGCCTGGTGCACACTCAGCACATGCGGGTGACGGAGTCGGGCCAGGAGGCGGGCTTCCCGGAGGAAGCGTCGCTCGGCGATCGCCGTTGCCGCGTCGGGCCGCAGAACCTTGACGGCGACCGATCGATCGAGGGCTGGATCCCGGGCCAGGAAGACGATGGCCATGCCGCCGCGGCCGAGCTCGCGCTCGACTTCGAGGTCAGGGGCCAACGCCAAGCGCGTCCGCTCAAGCAGCGAAGACAACGGTGGGCCTCCAGGGGTTCACGAACCCCCATACGGTACGGCCCTCAGAGACTTCCGGGAAGCCCCTGATCTATGCCCACCTCGGCCTCAGTCCACCTTGGCGGCCAGATTGACGAACTTGAACCGGCCATCGCGCTCGATGATCGGCCCGAACAGCCTGGCCGTCACGACCTCGCCGTGGTCCTTGAAGGTGACCTCGCATGGGGCATGAATCCGGTTTTCTCCTTCGATTCCGGACGCCGCCGGACAGTGGTAGCCGCGGTAGCCAAGGGGGCGGCCACCGAGATGCTGCAGCACCCGGTCACGATCCTTGCGCCCATTGGAGTCCATGGTGAACCAGAAGAGCTCGGGACTGAGGTCGTAGGGCGGACGCCCGAACGGATTGCTGGGGTAGTACAGCCAGCCGAACTCGGCCCGGCTCAACGCCAGGCTCTGGGCCGCGGCCGGGTTCCCCGCCTCCACGGCCTCGATGAATCCAAGCACCAGGGCGTCCCGGGTGCGGGCCCCACCGGTCAATCCGGTGACCCGGTCCGTGGTGGCGCGGAACCGCTCAAGCTCAACTTCCCGGGGGCGGACGCTGTCCATGACGCCGAGTGCCGCTTCCGCGGCCGGCGGACCGGCCTCCTCACCACGACCACAGGAGCCGATGAGGAGGCCTGGCACCAGCAGCCAGCGGGATGTCAGCACCCGCTGGCCGTGCACGGGTAGTGTACCGTCCAGCCCGACCACCACTTTGTCCCGCCAGGCGCAGCAGCACCGAAGTAGGTGGTATTGGTCACCGTGCCCCCGAAGAACCCGGCGGTGAACGAGGCCGGGATCCCCAGCAGGCCCGCCCCTGACGCCGCGGCGGACCCCGTGGGTGGGGTCCAGTCGAGAGCCGAAGTCGTCAGACTGGTAAACAGGGAGCTGGCAGTGGCCCCGGACTTCAGGTGGTTCGCGGTGGAGAACTTGGCCTCCTGACCAAAGTTGCTTCCCCCATCGTAGTTGGCAGTGTTCTCCGCCAGCAGCAGGTTGACCACGCGCAGGGAGTCCACGTTCACCAGATGGTCGTTGGTGCGGGAGTCGCGGATCGTGAACCCCTGCCGCTGCCACCGGGTCACGATGCCGTTGGTGAAGTAGCCACCGGTCCCACGCCGGAGGACCATCCCGTTGTCACCGCTGGATGAGATGTTGCCGGCCGGGGCACCGACCAGGGTATAGTTGGCAAAGACCGGGATCGAGAAGGTCTGGGTGTCGTTGCCCAGGGCGCAACCAGCCTCACCCGACGGGCAGCCATCCCCCTCGAACCCCTGCGGGTCGCTCGACAGTCCGCCGGTCCCCGGCCGCGGCTGGATCCGCTGGGTCTGAAGTCCGATGAGGAACTGCTGCCGCCCGCGGTACCCCTCGCTCCAGTCGAAGTGGTCATCCCCGGATTCATAGGACACCAGGTAACGCCCATCCACGGCGCCGCCCCAGAACTCGAAGGAGTCGTCGAGCCCTCCGAAGGTTTGGATGTACTCATAGGTTGTGCCGCGACCAACCACGTAGGACGAGAGCGAGTTGAGCTCCTGGCCGGTGCCCGTCAGGTCGTACCCGGCGAACTCGATCCGGACGTAACGCAGGGTGCCGCTATTGTCGGCATTGTTGGCCCCACCGGTGTAGATCTCCGAGGCGCCTTGGGGCCCCTCGGTGAAGATCGGGGCGCCGCTCTTCCAGCCGACATCGATCTGGGCCGTCGGGGTGTCGATGAAACAG
>CAYINH010000282.1:0-3974 GCA_964364615.1 uncultured Gemmatimonadaceae bacterium | reverse complement strand
CTTCGCCTGCTCGGCGAGGAGGTCGTTCATCTCGTCGTCGTCCATCGGCTCGGCGAACTTCATGCTGACGGCCTCGAACTCGGTGAGCATCGCCCGGATGGGAGCCACCGCCGTCTCGACGTTGCCCCGCACGTCCTTGGAGGCATCCAGCTGGGGCTCCTGCGAGACATGGCCGATCCGGATGCCTTCGGCCGGCCTCGCCTCGCCCAGGAAATCCTGGTCCTCGCCCGCCATGATCCGGAGCAGACTGCTCTTGCCGGAGCCGTTGGCGCCGAGGACACCGATTTTGGCGCCGGGATAGAACGAGAGATAGATCCCCTTCAGGATCGAACGGCTCGGGGGGACGATCTTCCCGAGGTCCTGCATCGTAAAGATGTACTGGTAGTTCGCCATGGCCGGGAAAATACCATCCATTGCCCCCGGTGCACACCGGGTTAGGATTGAAGAGCCGATCCGATGCCGGTCGGTTGACCCGATGACAGGAGGGGACATGCTGCATCGTCGTGTACTGCTGGCCCTTGGTGCGGTGTTGCTGGCTGCCCCGCTTGCGGCCCAGGACGCTCCCGCACCGAGCCCGCCCGCCGTGGGTCTGGTGGCTCCAGATTTCACCCTGATCTCGGCCACCCGGGCCGGCGTGGGTGAGCTGGTCAGCCTCCGGGACTTCAAGGGCCAGGTGGTGGTCGTCGCCTTTTTCTACCGGGCCCGGTCCAGCGGCTGAACCATCCAAATGGACGCGTACCGTGATCAGTACGCGAAGATTTTCAACGGCGGCCAGGGCGTGACCCTGCTCGCTATCAGCACGGATGCCGATTCCACCCAGGCCTCATGGGCCCGGGACAAGGGGTATCCGTTCACCTTTCTGAGTGACATCAAGGGCGAGGTCGGGAAGTTGTACGGCTCGACCCTGCCAGGCCGGAACGTCGATACCCGGAATCTGTTCGTGGTCGGGAAGGATGGCCGGATCGCCCACGTGATGGCGCCGTTCCGGGAAGTGGACGCCTCCGCCTACGGGCAGCTTGGCGAAGCGGTGAAGAAGGCCCTCGGGCAATAGCCCACGGGGACTTGGCAGGTCAGGGGGCCAGGCTAGTCGCCTGGCCCTTCTTGCGTCAGGGCTCGGCGGATCGCGTCCTCGGTCGCGTCCACCTCCACCGGGCCACCGGAGGCCGCAGTCCGGAGCAGGATCTCCGGGTCCTTCAGCACATGGCCGGTGAGCACTGCGACGACCGAGGCTCCCGGGGGGATCGTGCCGTCGGCCACCAGCTTTCTGACCCCGGCCACGCTGGCGGCGCTGGCCGGCTCGCATCCCACCCCGGCCCGGTCGATCACCGCTTTGGCGGCGAGAATCTCCCTGTCGGAGACCCTGGCCACCACCCCATCGGTGAGCCTGATGGTCCGCACCCCCCGGTCCCAGGAGGCGGGGTCCCCGATCCGGATCGCGGTGGCCACGGTCTCGGCCTGGACCCGGTGCCTGGTGGCGAACCCCTCGTCAAACCCGGCCGCGAACGGGGCGGCACCCTCGGCCTGGATGGCCGCGACCCGAGGCATCCGGTCGATCAGGCCCCACCCTCTGGCCTCCTCGAGTGCCTTCCCGAAGGCGGCGGTGTTGCCGAGGTTGCCCGCGGGGAGCACAATCCAGTCCGGTGGCTCCCATCCCATCTGCTGCAGCAGGTCAAAGACGATGGTCTTCTGCCCCTCGATTCGATACGGGTTGACCGAGTTGGCGAGATAGACCCCGCTGGCCGGGGCCACCGCTTCCAGCAGTCGAAGGCAGGCGTCAAAGTCGCCCCGCACCGCGATGGTCCGAGCTCCGTAGGCGATGGTCTGGGCCAGCTTGCCCATGGCCACCTTCCCCGCCGGCATCAGCACGTAGGCCGGCAAGCCGGCCTGGGCGGCATAGGCGGCCAGCGACGCCGCGGTGTTGCCGGTCGACGCGCACGCCACCGCCCGGGCACCGGTCCGCACGGCCTGGGTCACCGCCACCGTCATCCCCCGATCCTTGAACGAGCCGGTCGGGTTGTGCCCCTCGTGCTTGAGCCTCAGGGTGGGGACGCCAGCCCACTGGCTGACCGCCGCTCGCGAAAGCAGCGGGGTCAGCCCCTCGGGGTGGCTCACGATTTCCTCGGACCCGATCCCCGGCATGACCAGTTCCCTGAACCGCCAGACCCCGGATGCGGCGAGCGGGCCGGCGTAGCCCAGTCTCCCATCGAGAAACCGGCGCAGGGCATCGCCGGTCGCACTGGGTACCCGGTGCCTCACCTCCAGCAGTCCTCCACACCGGCACCGGGTTCTCGGATCGGTCTCGACCATCTCCTCGCCGCAAGCGAGGCAGGCCTGCCAGGAGAGCGGCCGATCGGTTTCGAACAGGTTCATCTGGTCTCCAGACGCAGACCCTGCCGGTCGGGGGTGGCAATCCGGGAGTCGCTCTCCAGCCCGACCGCGGCATAGGCCGCCACCATGGCCTCCGCGATCGCAGCGGCAACGGGGCGCCCATCGGCCAGCGCAAAGACGGTCGGTCCGCTCCCCGAGATCGAGCATCCCAGCGCGCCCGCCATTGTCGCCGCCGCCTTCGCCGCCTCGAATCCGGGGAGCAGAGGCGACCGGGCCGGCTCAGCAATCCGGTCGTCGATCGCCCGTCCCAGGAGCTGGAGGTCACCCGCCCAGGCTGCGGCGACAATGGCGGCGACCTGGGCGGCCTGATGCAGGGCGACCTCCAGGCTGATCTGCTGCGGGAGCGCCCGGCGACCTTCGACGGTGAGCAGCTGCATATGGGGCCGTACCAGGACCGCGTGCAGGCCCTCCGGCACCGGGATCCGCACCAGGTCGAGGGGGTCGGTCGAACGGATCAGCACCAGCCCGCCGAGCACCGAGGGTGCGATGTTGTCGAGGTGGCGGCCCGCCACCACCGATTCCGCCTCCAGGGCCGCCAGGATGACCTGTTGGGGGGTGAGCGGCTGTCCCAGGAGCGCGTTCATCGCCCCGGCCCCCGCCGCCGCCGAGGCCGCGCTCCCGCCCTGGCCGCCGGCCAGCGGGAGGCCTTTGGTGATGCGGAGCGTGACGCCGACATCGGTTCGGCCAGCCATGCGACAGACGGCCGCTGCCGCGAGCCCCACCGTATTCCGGGTCGGGTCGGTCGGCAGATCGGGATGGCCGCTCTCGGCGATGACGAGGCCCGGGCTGACCGCCCGCTCCGCCACCACCGTGTCCCCGGCGCCGCTGACCGCCAGTCCGAGAATGTCGAGACCAGGGCCGAGGTTGCCGATCGATCCCGGAGCGAAGGCGGTGGCTCGCGTCACGGCGGAAACAGGGTCTCCGGAGTTCTTCATGGTTGATTAGGAGAGTATTCACCTGAGGGGCTCTCGTCTACTCGCCTGGCCGGGCCGGGGTAGCTAGATTGTCGGCTCCCCGTTCTGATTCTCGGTGAAAGGAGTTCCGATGCGTATCGGCGTCCCGAGGGAAACCGCGGCAGGTGAATGCCGGGTTGCTCTCGTGCCTTCGGCCATCATCCGTCTGAACAAGATCGGCCTCGAGGCCGTCGTCGAGTCCGGGGCGGGAGAGCCGGCCTTCATTCCGGATGAGGACTACGCGGCCGCTGGGGCGGTCATCGCCTCGGTGGATGAGGTGTACGGCTCCTCCGACATCCTGCTGAAAGTGCAGCGCCCCAGCCAGGAAGAGGCGGCGCGCCTTCGTCAGGGCACCATGCTGGTGGCGTTGCTCAACCCGTCCGGCAGTGAGGCACTCCTCCGCCAGCTGGCGGATCGCCAGGTGAGCGCCTTCGCGATGGAACTGGTGCCTCGGACCACCAAGGCGCAGAGCATGGACGTGCTCAGTTCCCAGGCGACGGTGGCGGGCTACCAGGCGGTCCTGCTCGGGGCTTCTCACCTGAGTCGGCTGCTGCCGATGCTGACCACGGCTGCCGGGACCATCCCGCCGGGCAAGGCCTTCGTGATCGGGGCCGGGGTGGCCGGGCTCCAGGC